>JAKQPY010000129.1:0-8950 GCA_029564465.1 Bacteroidota bacterium
TTAAAAAAAATAAGCATTTAATTCGGTAAACATTTACCAAAATATATTGTTTTTATGAAGCAACCTTTTTCGAGGGGTTTGCGTTTAGATTATGTGCGACAAACAGAATTGAACTATGCGACAACTTAAAATAGTAAAACAAGTCACCAACCGCGATACGCCTGCTTTTGAAAAATATTTGCAGGAAATCGGGCGGAAAGATATGATATCCCCGGAAGAAGAAATTGAACTGGCACGTAGAATTAAATCGGGTGACAAGGCAGCATTAGATAAACTGGTTATATCGAATTTACGGTTCGTGGTTTCGGTAGCCAAGCAATATCAGAATCAGGGTTTGAGTTTGCAGGATCTCGTAAACGAAGGAAATTTGGGCCTTATTAAAGCCGCCATGCGTTTTGACGAAACACGTGGATTTAAGTTCATTTCATACGCAGTATGGTGGATTCGTCAATCAATATTGCATGCCCTGGCAGAACAAGGCAGGATGGTAAGGCTGCCTCTCAATAAAATAGGGGCTATTAATAAAATACACACAGCCAGTGCCAAACTCGAACAAATTTTTCAGCGTGAGCCTACTCCCGACGAAGTGGCAGAAGCCGTTGAAATGACCGCTCAGGAAATAAAGGACAATTTAAAAAACAACATCCGGCATATATCGATGGATGCCCCGGTGGGTAACGAATCAGACGATGGAACTTTGGTCGATATTATCGATTTTAAACAGACACTTCCACCCGATCAGGGGCTTATAAAAGAATCGCTGATGAAAGAGATTGACAGTGCACTCAGCATCTTAGGTAAAAGAGAATCCGAAATTATCAGAATGGCTTATGGCCTCGACGGCTACTCTCCAAAAACGATGGATGAAATTGCAGAACACTTCGGGCTTACCCGCGAAAGGGTTCGTCAACTCAAGGAGGCATCCATCAGGAGACTGAAGCAATCGACCAAACACCGAAAGCTTAAATTTTACAATTTTTAATCGGTCTGAGACTATAAAATCATCAGAAGCCGGGCTCAATTGTCCGGCTTCTGATTTTTTCGAAAACCATGGGAAACCAAACCGTAAAGCGTTCGGGATAATCAGCAATTAATCGTTTAACTTCGTCAGGCATTATCCATAAGTATTCATCGGCTTCTTCGGGATTGATAACTGGAATACCATCCCAAATGCCTACATACACATGATCGATTTCGTTCTCGGTAAGTCCATTCCCGAATTGCGCTTTATAACGGAAACTATCAACATACGACAATTGACAATCAAAACCCATTTCTTCGAGTAACCTGACATGGACAATTTCGTCCATGGTAAATCCCACGGGCAAATGGCTGCAACAGGTGTTGGTAATCAATCCCGGCGAATGATATTTTGTAGAAGCACGTTTCTGCAACAGAAAGCCTTTCTGCGGATGAATTACCTGAATCGAAAACGCCCGGTGAAGCAGCCCGCCTGCATGCACTTCCGACTTGGGGGCATATCCGCAAATTTCGTCATTGTCGTTAACGAGGGCAATCAGGTTATTGGGATCCATATAGCGCTTTTTTATAGGTTTCCAAACATCGTCTTCGGGCAAACTCGTGCTCTACCAGTGGGGTTGTGTGCGTTTTTACATTCCACTGTTTTACATAGTTTCCAATGGGATCAAATTTTTTTCGCTGCAATTCCGGGTTAAAAATCCTGAAATACGGCACTGCATCACAGCCACTTCCGGCAGCCCATTGCCAGCCTCCGTTATTTGAGGCAGTTTCGAAGTCTGTTAATTTCGATGCAAAGTAGGCCTCACCCCAACGCCAATCGGTAAGCAGGTGTTTACACAGAAAGGAAGCTGTAATCATCCGGCACCGGTTGTGCATCCAACCTGTTTCGTTAAGCTGGTGCATTGCTGCATCAACCAAAGGATATCCGGTTTCACCGCGACACCAGCGTTCAAAATGAAATTCATTATTTATCCATTCAATACTTGCATACGCGGGTTTGAATGGACCCTGTTCAACATGCGGAAAGTGGAACAATATCATCTGATAAAAATCGCGCCATATCAGTTCATTGAGAAAGGCAGGACTGCGCTGCGAAGCAAGCATTACCAGTTTACGCGGGCTTAAAATGCCAAAGCGCAAGGCTGCCGATAAACGCGAAGTTCCATCAACATCGGGCCGGTCGCGCAACTGATGATAATTATCAAAAATCTCGAGCCGGATTGCCGATTCAGCAGTTGCATATTCACAATATTCGAAACCCAGACTTTCGAACGAAGGCATCGGCATGGCCTGCATGGGAAGCAAACTTCCGGCCAGGCCGGTCTCCGAGTCAAATTCAGAGGGTGGACGCTCTACAAAACGCTGCATCCACTTTCGGGAATACGGGGTAAACACAGAATACGGTGAGCCATCGTCCTTGTTTACAGTTTCAGGATGAAATATTACATGGTCGTGCACAACACCGGTGCGAATGCCTGCCGAATCAAATAATAATTCTATTTCCGCATCGCGCTGCACACTGTATTTCTCGTAATCGACATCATAAAAAACCGTATCAATTGCATACTCAGCGACGATTCTCTGCCAGATAACAGCAGGGTTACCATGATACACCAGCAATTCAGAACCCATAGCCCTAAATTCCCTTTTCAATCGTTCAACTGCATCATAAATAAAACTTACCCTCCTTTCGGGACCCGGTTGCAATTTCGAAAGAATGGATGTATCGAAAATAAACAGGCATACGATTTTTTTCGTTGCTCGCAGCGCCCTGTACAGACACTGATTGTCGGAGATGCGCAAATTGCGCCGGAACCATACTATATTAATACTATCCAAGCCTGCGTTATTCTTGAAGTGATGAAGATACTTGTTTTTTATTTATGTTTACACCGTGAATGAATTATTTATCGACATACACACCCATCGCTCCGATAGAAAAAGGGCAATTGTAAACCTATTTCACGATGGCATCCCTTCAGGCTCACATTTTTTCTCGAAAGCGCTTCATCCCTGGCATATCGAAACCCTGAGCTTTGCAAGTCAACTCATTGAATTAGAAGAACATCTGCATACAGATTGTGTAATTGCCATTGGAGAATGTGGGCTTGATGCTTTTGCAAGTGCAGCTCCGGATATTCAGGAAGAAGTTTTCCGGTGGCATATCAGGCAATCCGAAGAACTCGGGAAGCCCCTGATTATTCATTGTGTAAAATCGTATAACCGTTTAATTGAGATTAAGAAAGAGCTTTCACCTGCTCAGGCTTGGATTATTCATGGATACCGTTCCGGAAACATGGTGCTGCAGCAATTGCTGCATCACGGTTTTTTCATTTCAATAGGAACCATATTGCTTACAGAACAGTTCAAATTAAAGGAATACATGAAAAAAATTCCCGTTTCACGATTGTTTTTCGAAAGCGACGAAAGTGCAACCGATGTGCAGGCAATATATGAGTTTTGCTCTGAATATCTGAATATTCCACTCGCAGAATTTACTTCGATAATTTCTGATAATTTTGCATCTGTCTTTAAAAAACATGCCGGTGAACTGGAATGAACGTACCATATTATTATTAGGCCCCGAAAAGGTAAAAAAACTTGAACAATCGCATGTTTTGATTGCCGGTCTCGGCGGTGTGGGTGCCTGGGTAGCCGAGATGCTATGCCGCGCGGGTGTGGGTAAACTTACACTGATTGATGCCGATGTGGTAAACCCATCGAATTTAAACCGACAGTTGCTGGCATTGCACAGCCAGATCGGGAAACCCAAAACCGAAGTAATAAAACAACGCCTTACCGATATTAACCCGGATGTTGAAATTACATGTCAGCAGATTTTTCTGAAAGATGAAATAATTGATCAGTTGTTGGCACAACCTTATGATTATATTGCCGATGCGATTGATACCTTGTCGCCAAAAATATATTTTATAAAAACCTGTCTTGGTAACGGGCTGCCAATAATAAGCTCGATGGGTGCAGGTGGCAAAACCGACCCTGCAAAGGTCAGGGTCGACGACATCTCAAAATCGTATAATTGCAATCTGGCACGAATCTTACGAAAAAGACTACACCGATTGGGTATTCAAAATGGTTTCAGGGTTGTTTTTTCAACTGAAAAAACCGATAAATCTGCAGTCATCGAAGAAGAGAGCCTTAATAAAAAATCGAATGTTGGCACAGTATCGTATATGCCGGCTGTTTTCGGTTGTTTTATGGCAGCCGAAATTATCAGGCAACTTACAGAATCTGATTAGTTTTTAGTGCTGTAAAAATTGGTGCTTTCAAATATTTTATCTGCCGATTTTGCAATAAATCCGGGGTAGAGTTTCCCATCGGAATCGGGATAACGCCTTGCAAACTCGTAGTATGTAACCGGCACTTCGAACAAGCCTTCGACAAATGGCATTTTTATAATATTGGCCTTTGTACTCGATTGTTCGAGCAACTCGGCAGGCGTTCCCTTAATTTCGCCACCTGAGTTATTCAGCATAAAACCATTCGTTTTTAAGAACTCATTGGTCTTTTCGATGCTTCCCAGTTTTTTCAGATGGGTTACGCTTACAGTAAAATGATTTACTGTAAATCCCCACAGGTAGAGCCAGGCAGCATATTCCGATTCCTCACGCAGACGGTTGTAAACATCGTATGAAGGCAATTCTTCCCAAAGATTGCCCGAAATCAATAATTCCGGCTTGCGTGTTATCTCTGTCGGGATCCGGTCCACTAATTGGGTTACTTTTTGCTGCAGAAACTCACTGAAATCTCCCGTCTTCAACTGTGATATAAACACCCGGGGAGCAAAATCGTTTCCCGGCAGTTCGAAATGCCTGGCATACAAATGCTTCTCCTCGAAATGGTATTCACCCATTTGCCGGTATCCTACATTAATAAATGCCTGAGACAAAACACCGACATTAATTTTTTCGTGATCAAAGGTCCGGAATGCAATATGATCGTTTATCACATCTTCGCCTTCGGCAACAAATAGGTCGTGTATGGTTTGAGCGGCATGATTACGTTGCGTATAATCGCTCCAAAGTGCATCAAAAAGAGATTTATAGGTGTTCATAAAAGCTGAGTTTGACAAATTAACCAAAAACAGCCCGATATGTTTAGCAAACTTTACGATTATTACCTGCTGAAACTTGCACTAAAACACTATATTTTAAGTAAAGCATCGGCACGATCGGCAATTTCAGGCTCGAGGTACAATGTTTTTCTCCAGTCGGCCGGAATATTTTCGTAACCGTAGAAGGCACCTGCCAACTGACCTGTGACAGCACCCACCGTATCGGCATCATCACCCAGGTTTACTGCTTTCAGCAGCGTTTCCCTAAAATCGGCACCATGGTAAAACGCCCACAATGCAGCTTCGAGTGTAGCAATACAATAGGCGCTGCTTACAATCTGATTTTCGGTTTTAGAGGCGTAAGAACCCTGCAAAATATTGTCCACCTTAGGTTCCAAATCAGGAATCAATCGTTGAACTTCTGAAATAAATTCGTTGCTGAGAATATATTCCTTGTCGTGGTTTTCGACAAATGCCTTCAGATATAAAGCCAGCAACATACACGACTGCACGGCTTCGGGGGCAGCATGGGTTGTTTTAGAACTGAGTGCCGCAAATTGAAGCAATTCCCCGGTGTTCTTAAAATATTTTATTACCACCGGAGCCAGGCGCATTATGCTGCCATTTCCTGCTGTACGCGGATTATCGCTGCCTGAATACGCTTCGCCGGTATCTTCGAAACGCATCAGTGCATTGCGGGTTGTAAGCCCGATATCGAAACAACCCCCATCGGAACTATTATAACCATTACGATACCAGTCGATATATTTTTCCATCTGGTCGGTAGCATCAAAGTCATTTTTCTCAATCAGGCTGTCTGCCAGACAGAGTGTCATCGAAGTATCATCGGTCCAGCGCCCCGGTTTCATCGAAAACGGGCCTCCACCAATTATGGTTTCGATGGGTTCGAAGCTTCCCCTCTGCTTAAATTCCAAGGTAGTACCCAAGGCATCGCCCACGGCCAGACCCACCAACATTCCACGACATTTCGACTTTTCCATTGACACTATGCTTAAAATCAGGCAGCAAAAATAAGTACATTTTACTGTGTGCAACTTGTTTTATAACAGTGGCCGAGAAATGAAATTAAGAAGTAACAATAAATTAATATTTCGAGACTTTACCACGCTTCATGTTGATTCCGGTGCCGATTTCGATGAAATACACACCTTCCGGCAGTGATTGAATATTGATACCATCACCGTTATTCCACAATGTGCCATGTAACAGCACCGCTCCGCGTAAATCGGTAATCCGATACTCCGACGCGTCTTCGATTCCATCGACAAACAACATCTGACCGGCCGGGTTTGGATACAAACTGATTTTATTGTTGTGCCGGTTCGGTTCAACACCCACCGAATGTTGCACAACTACTGCTCCTGTAAGCTGACATCCGAAGACATCTGTAATTGTATACAGGTACTCGCCCGAAGCGAGATTCTGAATCGAAAATGTGGTGGCACCATTACTCCACTCAATGGTAAATGGTCCCTGCCCTGAAATTTCGGTAATACTGATGCTTCCATCGCTGCTGCTCATGTCGGTGGCATGCGTCACATCAATTACAGCGTCCATTTCGGGAGCAGTAGTAACTTGAATTGCACCCGTGGCATCACAACCATATATATCGGTAACAGTAACGGTGAACAACCCGGTGGTTGCAGTCTCGATTGAAGCTTCAGTCGAACCCGTATTCCATAGGTAATCGGCATATCCTTCGCCCGGAGTTAACTCAATGGAATTGCCATAACACAGGCTTATGTTAGGTCCCAAAGAAACATTTTGCGGCGACATAATTGCAGTTACCGGTTCACGCGCGCTCATACAATTTCCTTCGAAACCCTGTTGAATTTCGATATCGTAGAAGAAATACCAAAAACTGTTACTATAATTGTTTCCTGTAATACTGATAATACCGGGAACTGTGAAAGGATACCCAACATTCGGGCCGCCATAGTCGCCTGTGTACGAAAGATTGTTGGCTGTATTTACATGAATTGCATAGCCATTGCCCTGTGGAATTTCGAAGTTCAGATCGATGCGGCTGCCACCATCCGGAATATTCACCACACGGGTATCGAGAACCTGTCCCGAAGAATTCTTTAATGTTATCGTACGATTGCCTGCACCGCTGGCATACACCTGGGCTGATTTAATGACCACATCGTCGAGGGCATCAAGATAGACGGCTCTGTCGATACTGAAATTAAAATACCCACCTGCCCCGCTATTGTCTTTTAAACCAAAATAGATTGATGGAGAAATGGTCTGATAGCTGTAATACAACGTAGTGTCGTGTGTAAGTGCAGCAATAGAAAAGTTAGGCCCCATCTGTACAGGGTTTAACTGACCGGGTGCAGAGTACCAGTTCAAAGTCTGGTTCTGTGGTGCAAAAAAGCTGATGTTGGCTCCCTGACAAAAATGAATATCGTCGATAACCGGTGGGGCAATGCGCTCAACACTTACAAAATTTGGAATACTTAAGGTAGATGACCCGTTGGCATTGGTAACCTGAAGAGACACGGTATACAAACCATTCATATAATATATGTGGGTCGGGTTTTGCTGATTTGAAGTTGTTCCATCACCGAAATTCCACAACCAGGAGCTAGCCACCGGGTTACACAGACTATTGTCGAAAAATTGTACACTTCCGGTACATTGGTTTACATCCGATTTGGAGAAATTCGCCACGGGCAAACCGGGTGCAGCCGTTACACAAAAATCAGCAGTCATCATATTGGTGAAATCGCAGCCGGTAGCAAGCTGTGTTTCTGTCTCCATATCTGTAATTAAAAAGTAACCATCGCCATATCCGGCACAAATACCATCTCCATACGAGTCGTAGATAATAAACTGATAACAACCCGGAGCCAGGCAAAGTGTCTGGGTATAAAGTGTATTCGATGCATACGAACCACCGGAAGCAATTGTGGTACCCGATGAATTGTTCAACACCCATGAGGTCTCCGATCCGTAAGCATCAGTCAAAACAGCAACACTGACCTGCTTGCCGTTGGCATATTCGAAGCTGGCGCTGCAACTATTGTTTGCGTTGTTTGAATCGGTTTTTCCATCGGGATTCATGCTGCTGAACTGAATGGCATGGGAACCCGAATTGAGCACCAGCGGATCGAAACTCACCAGAACGCTGTCGCCGGCAGGTATCACCGTGTTAAAGTTTTTGCTTACCAGTGGAAAATAATCGACACGATACACGACTGTGAAACTGGCAACCCCCGAAGTTCCAAAATTCTTCACATAAACCGATGGAACAATTTCGTCGGTACCGCAATAAAATGGCAGTGGAGAAACGATAGAAACAACCCCTATATCGGCACTCTGGGCACGAATAGCGGACACCGAAATTAATGATAGCAATAAAACTACAGCTAAGTTTTTCATAGTCGATTGATTATGAAGTAAAAATACAAAAAAGAAAACTAAACCCGAAATAAATCGGACAATTGATTTTAGATATTTTCATGAAGAAAATTCTATAATTCACCAGATTTCGACAAGCCGCATTGTCATGCATAAATTCCATCCGAGTCCTCTCTGAGTGACTCGGATGAAGCGGAAGAGCCAAAAGAAGGGTTGTTGCCTCACCCAAATTCTATTTTTTCGACATTGCGGTTGCCAACTATTTATTAAGCCAAAATCATTTAGCCGAAAAAAGCGAACCATACGGTAAAGCTTTGGAGCAATTCGTTTATCTTGAACTCTATGCACACAGCAGGTATTCCGGTCTACATTACAACATTAGTTACTGGCGGACTGCAACTCAAATTGAAGTTGATTTTATTCTGGGTGATGGCGAAATAGCCATCGAAGTAAAATCGAATGAAAACATACAGTCAAAACATGTAAAAGGCCTCAGGCAATTTGCTT
>JAKQPY010000149.1:0-1696 GCA_029564465.1 Bacteroidota bacterium
CGAAACCTACCGCGATTATACGCCCGCCGACATCGACCGTCTGCACCTGGCCAAAGAGCAATTGCCCGAAAACCGGCATTTTGTTGAAATCAATCATAAAGAAAACCTGGCTCAGGTATTTGCCGAAATCCGTTATACGAAAAAAGACAACGAACATTTCTCCGATACACTGCTCCGGGCAGTAAAAAAGCAGGGTTTCTGTTGAAGCCCTGCTTTAAGATTAATTCCTGAAGTTTGCTTTAGACCGGGAAACTCTTAGATGGTATTTTACCGTAATAAGATCTTTTCGATTTTTTGAATATCGCTGCGTAAACCTTTATCGGTCTCTATCCAGTTGTTTACTGTTTTGCAGGCATGGATCACGGTAGCGTGATTGCGCTTGCCCAGCAGCTCGCCTATTCGGGCGTAGGAGCTGTCGGTGTACTTTTTGGACAGATACATGGCAATCTGCCGGGCGTGAGCCACCTCCTGCTTTTTGGAGCGGGTTTGTATCAGTTGGGGTTCCAAATTATAGTATTTGCACACCTCATTTTCTATGAGTTCCACCGAAATGGGGCGTTCTTTTACCTGGATGGAATTGTCCACTACCTGTTTGCAGAGCTCCAAATCAACGTTTTTACCAATAATGATGGAATGGGCCATCAGTGACACTACAATGCCTTCCAGGTCACGGATATTGTCTTTGGCGTGATGAGCAATATACTCTATCACTTCTTCCGGGAATTCCAAACCGTCCCGTTGGATTTTACTTTTGAGAATGTCCAGCCTTAATTGGTAATCGGGCTGGGTTATTTCGGCCGTAAGTCCCCATTTAAACCTGGTCAGCAGACGATCTTCCACTCCCTGCAAATCTTTGGGAGCCCTGTCGCAGGTAAGCACCAGTTGCTTGCTGTTTTGGTGCAGGTGGTTGAAAATATGGAAAAACACATTTTGTGTCCCCTGTTTTCCCGACAACTCATGAATATCGTCTATCAAAAGCAAGTCGATGCTCTGGTAAAAATGGATAAAGTCATTGATGCTGTTGTTGAGATAAGCCTGTGAATACTGCACCTGAAACAAATGCGAGGAGACATAAAGCACTCTCAGCTCGGGATTTTTATAGAGCGCATGATTGCCTATAGCGTGCAAAAGATGAGTTTTACCCACACCGGACTTACCATAAACAAACAGTGGATTGAAAATGGTTTTGCCCGGGTTTTCGGCAATCGAAACGCCAGCCGTACGCGAAAGTTTATTACTGTTGCCGGCAATGAAGTTTCCGAAATGAAAACTCGTGTTTAGCTGAGGATCAAGCCTGTTAGGTAACAATTGCTCGAAAGGGCTTACCAGGGCAGCTTTGCTGTTAGGCGGCAGATTCTGGATAGCCTTTTCTTTATTGGGGTGTTGATCGGGCGTGATATCGATGAAGTTGTCCGACAATTTAATTTTGTACAGCAGCCGGGTGGGTTTGCCTGTAATACGTTGCAGGCTTTTACCGATTACATCCGAAAAATTGCTTTCGATGTGCTCAAAAAAGAAATGCGTGGGAACCTGTATGAGTAAATCCTCGTTTTGATACTTTAGAGGAACAATAGGGAGCAGCCAGGTAGAAAAGTTGGATTCAGGAACAATATCCCTGACTATGTCGAGGCATTTGCTCCACAACTCTTCATGGTTTAAAATAAAATCCATAATTGTTCCTCTGAGTTTAGCTTGA
>JAKQPY010000188.1:0-4396 GCA_029564465.1 Bacteroidota bacterium
TGATAAAAATAGAGTACTTTTAAAATCTTTTTAGTCACAATAAATATGTTACAAATATGAGCAAGATTTTTGAATTAGAACCCAAACAAGTCTGGAAACATTTCTACAGTCTTACACAGATTCCACGGCCTTCCAAAAAAGCAGCCCAAGTGATTGAATTTATGAAAAAATTTGGTGAAGACCTTGGACTTGAAACCATTGTTGATGAAGTTGGCAATGTTATTATCCGCAAACCGGCCACCAAAGGAATGGAAAACCGTAAAGGCGTTGTTTTGCAAACCCACCTCGACATGGTTCCACAAAAAAACTCCGACACACTACACGATTTCGAAAAAGACCCGATTAAGGCTTACATCGATGGCGAATGGGTAACTGCCGAAGGAACAACCCTGGGGGCTGACAATGGCATGGGCGCTGCTGCCACAATGGCCGTATTAGCCAGCAAAGACCTTGTACATGGTCCCGTTGAGGCACTTTTTACTATTGATGAAGAAACCGGTATGACTGGCGCCGAAAACCTGAAACCAAACATTCTTAAAGGCGACATCCTGATGAATCTCGACTCGGAAGACGAAGGCGAGCTATATATCGGTTGTGCCGGTGGCGTTGATGTTAACGTATCGATGGATTATCCCGAAACCCCGGTTCCGGATGGTTTTGAGGCTTTCGAAATTAGCCTGAAAGGGCTTAAAGGCGGTCACTCGGGTATGGACATTAATGTTGGTCGTGGAAACAGCAACAAACTCATGGCCCGTTTCCTGAACCACTGTATCTATCATTTCGATATTAAGCTTGCCCGCTTCGAAGGTGGAAGCCTGCGTAATGCCATACCGCGCGAAGCTTTTGCAACAGTGCTGGTACCCAAAGCTGATGCTAAAAAACTTTCGAACGAAGTTGATATGTTCCACAAAATGTATCGCAGCGAGTTTTCGGTAACAGAGCCCGACCTGAAACTGAGTATTGCTCCGGTTGCAGCGCCAAAACTGATTGCTGCCGATAATTACAAGGAAAAAATGATAAAGGTGGTATTTGCCTGCCCTCATGGAGTTGAGCGAATGAGCGACAGCATGCCCGGACTGGTTGAAACATCAAACAATCTGGCTATTGTAAAAATGATTGATGGTAAATTTACGGTGAATTGCCTGGTTCGCAGTTCGGTGGATTCTGCTAAAATGGGAACCATGTATAAAATCGGAACTATTTTCGACCTGATTGGTGCTGATGTGAAATTCGAGGGTGCATATCCCGGATGGAAACCCAATACTGATTCTCCCATACTTAAAACTATGCAGTCAGTTTATCTGCAATTGTATGGAAAAATTCCTGAAATTAAAGCCATTCATGCCGGTCTTGAGTGCGGAATACTTGGTGCTGCCTATCCGAACTGGGATATGATTTCGTTTGGTCCAACCATCCGCTACCCGCATTCTCCCGACGAAAAAGTGCATATTGCCAGCGTGGGTAAATTCTGGAATTATCTGGTCGAAACCCTGAAGAATGTACCCGTGAAATAAATCCCATTATAGACACATTAAAAAAAGCAGGCAGACATTTTTCGCCTGCTTTTTTAATTTCACGAAGTTATTCTTCCCGAACTAAGCGGATGATTTCATCCGTAGCGTGTCTGGCTTCCGGTAAACTTCCTGCTACCATCCACACATGAAACATCGAAGGGTACTCGTAATAGCGCATGGCTATACCTTTTTCGCTGAATTCATGGCAAATTTTGCGGCAATCCGGCATCAGGATATCATGGGTGCCGATAAACAACGATACTTCACCCAACCCATCGAAACTGCCATATATCGGGCTAACCCGGTAATCATCCAGCGGCAGACTTCCTGCATACAGTTTTGCGGCTTGTAGCAGGGCTTCCTTTCCAAGCATTTTATCAAAACATTCAACCGAATCAATTTCGGGGTTTTGCATCGACAAATCGAGCCAGGGGGACAACATAATTATTTTTGATGCCAATATTCTGTGTTCGTTTCGCATATACTGAGCCAAACCCAGGGCCAAACCTCCTCCGGCTGAATCACCCATAAAAATAAAACGTTTACCATAATACTGAGATTCAATTTCCACCATATATCTCCAAAGAAAAGCATACACATCGATGCAATTCGCACTCGGAGCCAAGGGATAGTCGGGAATGATAATGGTCGCACCCGTTTTTTCCACCAGCAACGAAATTAAATTCCAGTGAAGGCGCAATAAATTGTTCACATAAGCGCCACCATGCAGATACACAATTACAACATTGCCAGAACCAGGTTTAGGTGAAATTTTGTACACTGTCCGGTTTTCGAATTGCGATTCGGCAACCTGAAACCTGCGTTTTACATTTGCAGGTGGGGCTGTAAAACGGGTATTGAATTTTGCCTTAAAAATTCGTTTTTCCATTTTCTTCTTCAGACCAAGTAATTGAAGGCTGGTATTTGTCGCCCGCGCAGCCCGGCTAAGTGGTTCATTATGAATGCAAATAACCGGTTGACTCATACTGTTTTTAGATTGGGCATGCAATTGAGAACCCCAGGCAATCAGAACCATTAAACAAACAATCACCCAAATCCGCATACTTTCGAAAATCAATAATTGCTTCATTTTTTATCGAGTTGTGCTTTCAGAAAATCGGCCGATTCTAAATTCTTTGCCATGCGTGCTACTTGCTCAGGATTATGGCCATTCTTATCAATAACACCTGCATCAGTTTTCGCCGAAATCAACATTTTCACAATAGGCAAGCCGAGCGGATTCATGGCAGCAGCATGCAATGGAGTGTTTCCATCGATATCATTACTATTAACATCGCAGGACTTTTTAATTAATAAATTCACAATTTTTGTTGAACATCCGTAACCTGAGGCAATATGGAGTGGGGTGAGCTGGTCGCTGGTAAAACTATCGCATGGATGAGTGCTTTTTAATTGCTTAAGAATTGCCTTTTCGAAATCAGAGAAAACATCGAAGTGCGTAATGATTTCATAGGGAATGTACGTCTTTTCGATCTCTACCACTGAATCGTACACAACCATTTCTCCATACATATCTGTCGATGTGTACTGCTCGACTTTATCAAACTTAAGGATAATCGGATCAAATACATTAAATCCGTTATTCACTGCCAGCAAAAGAATATTTAACAAGCTGTCAGCTTCATATTTGTAAAAATCAGTAAAACCGTTGTCAGCTTGCTCACTTAAAGCCCCCAAAACACAAGCCATCAATGGAAAGTAAACTGGTCGATCGCTCACGTTCACCTCAGCACCTGCTTCAATAAGCATTTTTGCAATACTAAAATCGTGAATATGGTTAATAGCTTCATCCCAAATAATAATGCTGGGGAAAGTATATGCATGCAGCACGTCAACTCCTTCCATATTTCTTGCATTAACATCGGCCCCCAAATCAAGTATGGCTTTAATAATGGGTATTGAATTTCCGACAGCCGCTGCAATATGTAAAGCTGTGTTCCCGAATTCATCAGGGGTCATACACATGGCTGCATCGAGCTTGGTAATAATTTCATTTTCGAATTCTAAACACTTATTGTGCTTTACGATAGTCCAATATGGGTAAATGGTAATATCGATATTAATTGTCAATGCAGATTCAACCACATCATCGTATTCACCATACATGACAACGTAATCCAAATAGGTTGAATGATAACTCAAAGGCTGAAAAACATGTAAACCATCCGAAATCATGAGTTTAATAATTGAAAACAATTCATCTTTAGGGTATTCCGAAAAACGATTATAAAATTTTTCGGTATGGTCAATGGCGTCAAAAATGTAAAACGCAAATGAACCCAGACTGCTTGAAGGAGTGTATTCAAAGTCGGCTCCGGCACGAATCAGGGTGTTTGCAATAGATAAATCTTTCGCCTTCACTTCGAGTGTGTAGTCGCCAAGGCTATCTGGACATGCGAAATAGAGCAGGGGAGTCATGCCTTGTTTGTTTCGGGCATTTATTTCAAACTTATTGTTGATTAAGGCGTTTACAATGGGCAAGGAATTACCAACCACGGCCACATAATGCAATGCTGTGTTTCCGGCTATATCCTGACCTTTATACAATCCTGAATTTATATTTTTAATGATGTTTGCTTCGTTTTCTTCAATTTTCTGATTACGGGATAACAAATAGTACGGGTAAAAACTATATTGCTCAACAATCATTGTATCAATCAGATATTCATCCCAAGATATTTCATCGAAGACTATCATTGTCTGTGGGTTTAAAACCGTGCCATGAATCTCTTTAAACACATCAAATCCATGTTCGATAGCCAGTTTCAAGACATCCAGATTGTCATCAAGGGCGTTGTTTATATCTTCGGTAGTCTCATCAACAATTGCGGCATTGCGAAAAATCCGGAACAGATGGTCAT
>JAKQPY010000156.1:0-5760 GCA_029564465.1 Bacteroidota bacterium
ATTTTTTTCATTTCAGGATACATCGAAGCGTTAGCATATAGTTACGACCGGGCATAGGCTGCCACAATACCGAGCGATAGCTCTCATTGAACAGGTTCATCACACCAATGCGCAGGTGAAGCGCCCACAAATCGAAATCGAACTGCTTGCCTGCGCTGAGGTCACTCATGAAATACGGATACAGGCTTACCAGCCGCGAAGAGCTTTCGGCAGTAGAAGTCTGACGTTCACTATAATAATTCCATTGATAACCAATGTAAAATCCATTGCGCGAAATGGTGGAATAGATCATGGCCGAGTGCAAGGGAATATAAGGCAATTGTGCGCCATAAGACAGATCCTCTGTATTATCGGAATGTGTTTTATTCACTGATTGTGATAGGGTATAGCCCGTGTTAATCTGAATCGTGTATTTTCCAGACCTTATTCCGGCTTTTAATCCGGCCTCAATGCCGCATGTTTGCACACTCGCAATGTTCTCAGGTGTCCAGTATCCCCTCAGGGTTGGCCTCCACATAATCCAATTGATAATGTTGCTGCGGAAACCGGTTACATCGGCTATCACATCAAATTTTTTATGCTTATACGACCATTGAACCCCGGCCTCGGCCATCAGCGATTCTTCGGGGAGAAGGTCCGGGTTTCCTCCCGGTTGAAAATACAGATCGTTTAACGAAGGACTGCGCAATACCCGCGAAACATTGGCTTTACACACCAGGGTCGGGAGCAGGCGGTATTCCACCTGAATAGCCGGCATGGGTTTCAGCCAGTTGCTCCCTGACAACTGCTGCCTCAGTGAGACACCCAGACTCAGGGATGAAAATGGTTTGTAAAGCAGAGCCACCGACGCTGATGACTCGGTGCGTTTTACATCGTAATACCGTAATGAAACACTTTCGTCAGATGTCACATGGTGGAAATCGAACTGTATGAATGTGGACAGGAACCACTTCTTACCAAATTCAATTTTGTAATCCGCAAAATTATATAGCGAAAAACCATTCCCGGTACTGTTCACCGCATTCAGGTAACCACTTCCACTAATGTAATTCCGCAGTGTATATACCGTGTTTTGTTGCGAAAGCGCCGATTGCAGCGACAAGGATGAACGGTTAGTGAATCTGTCATACGAAACGATGGCATGCAGGGCATTGTCGGTTTGCCGGTTCAGGTTGTTGAGGCTGCCACTCTCGTTGGTCGAAAGTTGGGGTATGCTGCGGCTGCCTTGTTGTGTCCATAATTTCAGTGAAAGTGTATTATTACCCTTAAGCCGAAGGTATGTATCTGCCATGAATCCGTAACGTTGCCATGCTGCGTTTTCGCGCTGCTGTATGCCTCCGTTTAAAATATCGCGGTTGTAAAACTCAAAGTCGTTGCGCGAAGCCGAATACCAAAGGCTGCTTTTAATACTGAGTTTTTTTGAAGAATAGGTAGCCGCAGCAGCTTCATCAAAAGTATGAAAACTTCCTGCAGCCGACATCAGATCGAGTCCAAAGCCCTTATTCCACACCGGATTCCCCGATAAATCGATACGTCCTCCAATAGCAGGGTAGCCCGAGAGCAAGGAAGCTGATCCGTGATACAGGTCAATACCATCAGCAATGGATAGGGGAATCTGGCTGAAATCGGCCATCCCCAGCAGGGGAGAATTGAGTGGTACACCGTTCCATGTAAGCTGTGTGTGCGACGGATCGGTTCCCCGAAACGAAGCTGTGGCCATACTGCCGCGCCCATACGATTTTATGAATACGGGGGTTTTCCAGGCAATGAGCTCCGATACACTGTACTGACGGTTGTTGTCGTACACCAGCGAATCGATACGCGTTACTTTAAGTCCGCTTTCGAATACCGAACGCTGAGCGGCAATATTCACGTCGGGCAGCAGGGTAACTGAATCGTCGAAATATACATCCTGTGAAAATGCATGCGATGCAGTGCAAATCAGGATTAGGACAATATGGGATACCCTGCTTTTAATACTGTATCAGTTTACGGGTTAAACACGTTCCACTTTGAAGCTGAACCTTCAACCAATAACAACCGGGATTGAGATTTTCGGTGTTAATGCAAGTTGTTTCTTCCGCTACAAAAACAGTTTTTCCGTAGATATCGATTATCTGTATTTGCCGTAAAGGCATTTCGGAGCGAAAATAAACCATTCCGGATGAAGGATTGGGATAGATTTCGAAGTCAATACTCTGGTCGTTTTCAATGGCATTCTGCGCTTCGTTGATTACCCCTACAGCGTCGATATCGAATCCACCGGTGTGAAACGGCGTAGGCCAGGGGTCGTTTACAATATTACCTTGCGAATCGTAACTTGCAAATTCCGGCTGAATGCAGCCCACTACATCAATCACCCTAACGTGGGTAATACGTTGTTTGTTGATCAATGCTTCGTCGGGCAGATCAGCCAGGTCGAATGCCACGCCGTAGGGTTGCGTGTAAACCCCGGCAAAACCATAAAACAAGGTCCAGTCGATGGCTGCAAAACTGTTGTTTTGCAACAGATAGGGCATTTCCGAAACGGTATTGAACCTGAAAAAGTGAATTCCATCGGAACTGACTTCCACAAATGCCAGTTCGATAAAAGCCAGCGAAGTTTCGCCGGGCGGGTTGAAAAATCCATTTTCGAAAACCACAAAATCGAAGCCTTCTCCATCGCGTATGGGGTTCTGAAATTGCACTGTTGCTATGCCGCCATCGCCAAGACTTACCGTGGATAAGCCATTGGCAGCCCCGCAGGCATCCTGCGCCGTTCCTGCAAAAGCAAGGTTCGAGGTAATATCGCCATTCGTATAAGTCTGGTTCTGATCCGAAATATTAATGTAACCACGCACCACATCGCAGTGAGTAGCCCAGGCCATGATACGCGAATCGTTATTTGCAAGCGCATTCGGGTAGTTGTCATACACCTGAGCCTGCAATAATCCAGTAAGCATAAGCAACGCAATAATAAGTATGTGCTTGGAGCAAGGCATGTTTTAGCGGATAATCAGTTTTTGGACATCGCGCTGGCCATTGGAAAGGATTTCGATCTGGTACACTCCGGAAGCCAATTCCGAAACCGGGAGTTGAACCAAAGTGCCCGTGGATAGCGTTGAAACCACACAGCGTCCCTGTAAGTCGTAAACATTAATGCCGGAACCTGAAGGAATGTTGGCAATATTCACAAAATCGCTGCAAGGGTTGGGATATACCGAAACTGTGCTGAATCCGGCAGTATGAACCCCTACTCCATCGACCACGACAGTTATCTGCTTTTGGATGCTATGGCCGGGTGATAATGCAAAAACGTCAGATACCGTCACATAATACGTTGTTGTTTCGGTCGGATTGGCGGTTACCGTTTGTCCCGAAACCGAGCTCAGACTTTGGTCACCCTGCCACGCAAAGTTGTAAGGTTGTATTCCACCACCGGCAAGAACAGTCAGGTCAACCGATTCACCCTCAGAAATGCTAATAGTTTCGGGAGCTTCCACAAACAACTCGGGAATATTCGACATGAAATATTCCGAATTAAAATCATCGATGCAGAAATACGAAGGTGTATTGATGCCAAAGCTACCCATGTCATCCGAAACGAGCAGGAACTCCAGTTTATAGGCATTTCCCAGTGACGACAGATCAATAAAACGCCAGAAATCGTACTTGAAATCGTACAGGTTGTTTTCGAAACGATAGTCTGCCAGAATGTACTCCTGAGTTGTCATTGCCGGGAGCATTTCCGACATGTGGGCATTTACAATCAGTTTCAGATAGTGATTGTTACTGCTGTAGAAATCGTTGTCAGCCATGTAGAGCGAGGCATTGGCGTTAAGGCAAATCCATGTTCCAAACAGCGCAACCGGCTGGTTATCGCTTCGCTGAATCACGCAGGGAATGGGTTCATTATTGTTCATCCAGTCGCTCATTACATAGGCGGTGGCATAGTTTTCGGAATTCATAAATCCAACACCGGCTGCACTGCTGTACATATTTTGCCAGTTGTAGGTGGTGTTGTCGGTTTCGTTGGTATACGACCAACCCAGCCATGATTCATAGGCATCGTCGTACACGTTGATAAAATTCCATCCTGCCGACGTAAACATACCCGAACCGTCGGAGCCGTTCCAGTGACTTTCCGGTTGAAGTGTAAGCTCTTCAAAATCGACATTTTGTTGTGCGCTCACCGATACACAGGTACAAATAGCAAGCAGCGCGGCTGTTGCAAAAAATTCAAATCTTTTCATAGTTCCATCCATTAAGTAAAACATTACATAACATTACACCACGTGTTACTGTTTGTAAGTCTTTGGGCATCAGGGGGAAATTTATTCCGTCCTTGGCTTTTATACCCGAAAGCCTTAAAAACATTGTGTATTGGCAGGTCTTCTGACTTACTCTGCGTTACCGGCCTTCCCATCTCAGGTGTGGATCCTGATTCATGACAGTGGCATAATCGGTAACGGCTTTTAAAAGAGCTTACAGCAGCGGGTACTGTCCGGGATTTTCACCCGGTTCCCTTTTCATCCGCCGGTTGACCCGACGGAAACCATTACGGCAACAAAAATAAGAAAGACTTTTGGAAAAAACCGTTTACAACGAATAATTATTCACAAAATGATGAACAGGGAGGAAAATCATAATTTATATGATAAGCCTAATATTAACTCTTTTCATCAAAAAAATATTGATATGTTTTAATTGAATAAATTATTATATTTGGGAATCATATAAATATAAAGCAGAATAATGTTCCGACATGTAAATTTGACTATTTTAGCTTTCACTTTCTTTTCAATTGTAAATACCGAAGTAATCTCGCAGGTTCTTGACGGACCGTTTTACATTCCGCCCTATCCTGTCCCGGAAATATATTATACCGAGAATGCGCCCGAACTTCCCGAAAAGGTGCTGAATTACAAGCTGCCCTATTTCCCGCAGCAATTTTATAATCAGGCTGATGTGCCAAGTTGCGGTCAGGCTTCTGCCATTTATTACTGTATGACCTATGAATTCAATCGTATTAAAAATCAGGCTGCCAATCCTTCCAACACTTTTTCGACCCTCTATACGTATTTCTTTCTGAATTACGGCAACAATTATTTCGGAGCAAGTTCTTTCGATTCATGGGATATTGTTATGAATCAGGGGCACCCGGTGCTTTGCGACTTTCCTGAACCCTTGCTCAGATAACTTCGATATAAGCTTCGAGAACCGCATGGGTGAAGTTGCTATACTTGAAATCGTGAATTTGGAAGGGCAGAAACTGTATACTTCATTCTGGAGTCTGAATCAGGGCGATAACTCAGTTTCGTTCTCCGCAAAGGAGCTGGGCTTATATTCCGGTTTATACATTGTAAGAATATCCTGTTCATCAGGTAACAGTTTTGGTAAAGTACTGATTTTCAAATTAAAGATAACAGAAATGATTGATAACCTTTTCTTGCAAGCGATTCGAATGGTATAAACTGATTAATAATCGAATTAACAAACAAATCGAATAAACGCACTTCGCTCAGCCATAATATGCAATGCTTTGGCAAATTTGCAAACTAAACATTCCATTCAAAAAAGCATTTCACTTGTGAATCTTGAACAAGCTATACCCGTTGAAAAATCGTATTTTGAAATTACTCCTTTCCCAGCATTCTGAACATATTCTTTTTGTATGCCTCTACGCCCGGCTGATCGAAAGGGTTCACCCCCAGCATGTAGCCACTGATGGCACAAGCCACTTCGAACATATAGAGCAGGTAGCCAATTTGATAAGCATTA
>JAKQPY010000168.1:0-16923 GCA_029564465.1 Bacteroidota bacterium
GAGGCCCATGTGTATGTTGGTGGAAAAGGTCCCGTCCTTAATTAGGCTTTTATTGACTTTACCATCGGTGCTGAAAGTCAGTTTTTCCTCGAATTTGCGTTTTGGCCCCATTCGCGTAATAATTTCAGCTGTATTGGTTCCCATTGTAATATCGAGTGTGAGTTCCTTGTAATAATCGAGAAACGAGCTTTCTGATGCAATCATTTTCCATGTTCCATTCATTGCTGTATGCTGCGAATAGATGATTCCGGCAAACAGAAGAAAAGATGCAAGGCATAACACAAATTTTTTCATCGGTTTTAAATTTAGCGTGAAGATATATTTTTCGTATCAGAAAAGGAAAAACTAACTTGTAAAATTAACAACTGCGCGACAGTATCAGTTTAATAAACGATAAATCAAATCTAATCGACACATTACGCTACACCCGTTGTTGAAAATATTGCCTTGATTAAAACCCGGGTCTGTTTGAAAATCATTACATTTGGTCTTTGATGCAAATCCGAAACGGAATGAAACAAATGCTACCAATAATTCTGTTTGTATTGTTTGTCTCGAATGTAGAGGCACAACATTACAAAGACCCGAAGCTTCCGGTTGATGAAAGGGTTCATGATTTGCTGCAGCGCATGAGTCCCGAAGAAAAATTCATGCAATTGTTTATGATTCCATACGAGCCGGGAGTCGATACAGCCATGTATGAGCAGGGAGTATTTGGTTTTCAGATGGGTGCCGAAGCGCAAGGCGGGGGGGCTGAGGCGCAATTAATGAGTTATAACCGGTCGGAACATGCGAACAAAAACATCGAAAAAATAAATAATCTTCAGCGGTGGTTTATTGAGCGCAATAGGCTGGGTATACCTGTAATTATTTTTGGTGAAGCCTTGCATGGCCTGGTGGCTGATGGTGCTACCGTTTTCCCGCAGTCCATTGCGCTGGCAGCTACCTGGAATACACCTCTGATGAGCAGTGTGGCTGATGCAATTGCTGTGGAATGTGCGGCGGCAGGAATCAGACAGATATTGTCGCCGGTGGTTAATGTGGCTACCGATGTTCGCTGGGGACGTACCGAAGAAACTTACGGCGAAGATCCGTTTCTGGTTTCCGAAATGGGAGTGGCCTACGTTTCGGCATTCGAGCGCAGGGGTATAATTACTACCCCAAAGCATTTTGCTGCCAATGTGGGTGATGGTGGCCGCGATTCCTATCCGGTGCATTACAACGAACGATATATGCGCGAAGTAATTTTCCCGCCATTCGAAGCTTGTATTAAAAAAGGAGGTTCGCGGTCGGTAATGACGGCATACAATTCATATGATGGTACACCGTGCTCTGCCAACAGTTTTTTGCTTTATCAAATTCTAAGGAAAGAATGGGGCTTCAAGGGTTTCGTTATTTCAGATGCCGGCGCTACCGGTGGCGCCAACGTGCTGCATTACACCGCGGCAGACTATGGCGATGCGGCTGTGCATTCAATGAATGGTGGTCAGGATGTTATCTTCCAAACCAGTATTCATCATAAAAACCTGTTCATTCCGCACTTTCTCGATGGACAGATTGATCAACCTGTTATTGACGCAGCCGTATCGAGGGTACTCGCTCAAAAGTTTGAACTGGGTTTGTTCGACAATCCGTATATTGAAACGGAAACGCTACTGGATGACAAAATCCTGATTAAACACCGGGAACTGGCAAAAATTGCTGCTTCCGAAGCGGTGGTTTTGCTGAAAAACGAAGGTTCTGTGTTGCCATTGTCAAAAAGCATTGCCTCGGTGGCAGTGATAGGTCCGGATGCCGATACGGTCAGATTGGGTGGCTACAGCGGGCGGGGGAATAACCCGGTGAGTATTTACGACGGTATTGTAAATCTTGTGGGCGGCTCCGTTAAAGTAAGCTATTCAAAAGGCTGCAACAGGTTAAGTACAGCGTATGTTACGGTTCCTGCCGATGCCCTGCTTTGTAATTCAGGAGGAAAAACACAATATGGATTACTTGGAGATTATTACGACAATCCCGGCTTTGAGGGAAAACCTGCTTTTTCGCGAATCGATAAACAAATTCAGTTTCAATGGACGTTGTTTTCGCCGGATCCTGAAAAGTTGAGTTATGATTTTTATTCGGTGCGATGGACGGGTAAAATCAAAGCTCCGACAACCGGCCATTACAACATAGGTGTGGATGGTAACGATGGTTATTGCCTATATATCAACGGTAAACTGCTTATCGACAACCGAATAAAAAGGGGCAGGCAAACCATCACTGCCGGGTTCGACTTTGTTGAAGATCATGAGTACGACATTTGTATCGAATACTCCGAGCCTGCCGGGAATGCCTGGTTCAGGTTGATTTGGGATGCAGGGGTGGAAAATAACGACGATGCAGCCATCGAAGACGCGGTGGCACTGGCCGCTGCCTCCGATGTAGCTATAGTAGTTGTAGGTATTGAGGAAGGAGAGTTTCGCGATCGTGCTGATCTGGGTTTACCCGGTCGTCAGGAGGAACTTATCCATAGAGTTGCTGCCACCGGAAAACCTGTGGTGGTGGTATTGGTAGGGGGGAGTGCTATTACCATGAACCACTGGATTGACGATGTTGATGCTATAATCGATGTCTGGTATCCGGGAGAGCAGGGTGGTAATGCGGTGGCCGAAGTGTTGTTTGGCGATTATAATCCGGCAGGGCGCTTGCCCATCATATTTCCTGTTTCAGAGGGACAATTGCCTCTGGTATATAACCATAAACCCACCGGGCGGGGCGATGATTACACGAATCTGACCGGTCAGGCCTTGTTCCCCTTTGGCTTTGGACTGAGTTACACAAGTTTTAGCTATTCAAAGTTGAAACTGTCGGAACAGGTTATCCGGATCGGTGATTCAGTCGTGGTTTCGGTTAACATTACAAATACGGGAAAAATTCCCGGTGACGAAGTGGTTCAGCTGTACCTGCACGATGAACTGGCTACGGTTGCGCGTCCTGTAAAAGAACTTAAGGGTTTCCGACGCATACACCTATTGCCCGGCGAAACGCAGGAGGTCAGTTTTGTGATACCATCCGAAATGCTCGCGATGTACGATGCATCAATGAAAAAGACCATTGAACCCGGCAGGTTCAGTGTTATGATTGGGGCTTCGTCGAAAGACATACGCCAGCGTACATATCTCGAAGTTGTGGAATGAAATTGTTAATGCCAAAAAACTTGCAACGATGAAAACGAATTTTTTTACAGCCTGTTTGATTTCCCTGTTCAGTGTTTCGCAAATTGTTGTAGCACAGGAAGCCGGAATACCATACGTAAAACCTTCCGATCCGTTGGTATGTGCTAAATTAGACGAATGGCACGATTGGAAATTCGGTGTGATTATTCATTGGGGGCCTTACAGCGAATGGGGTGTGGTCGAAAGCTGGAGCTTATGCCCCGAAGATGAAGACTGGTGTGTGCGCCGTGGTCCTTTTGCCAACGATTACAATCAATACGTTAAGGAATACGAAAACATCCGGCATAGTTTTAATCCGGTGAAATTCGATCCTGAAAAATGGGCGAAAGCCTGCCGCAGTGCCGGAATGAAGTATTTGGTCTTTACCACAAAACACCATGACGGATTTTGCATGTTCGATTCTAAATACACCGATTACAAAATTACCGACACGGAAAGCGTGTTCTCGTCGAATCCCAAAAGCAATGTCGTTAAAGAAGTTTTTAATGCATTCAGGTCGGAAGGAATGGCCATTGGTGCCTACTTCAGCAAGCCCGACTGGCATTGCGACGACTATTGGTGGCCGTATTTTCCGGTATTCGACCGCAATGTGAATTACAATCCCGAGAAATATCCCGAACGATGGGCCAGTTACAAGCAATTTACCTACAATCAGATTGAAGAGCTGATGACCGGTTATGGAAACATTGATATTCTATGGCTCGATGGTGGTTGGGTGCGTCCTGCCATGGCAATTACCGAGGAATCGAAACCCTGGCTGGGCAGGAGGCAATGGGTACAGGATGTTGATATGCCTGAAATTGCTGCAATGGCGCGTAAAAACCAACCCGGAATCATTGTGGTCGATCGCAGTGTACATGGCCCTTATGAGGATTACCGGACTCCGGAACAGCAAATACCTGAAGTGATTCCCGATTATCCATGGGAAAGTTGCATAACCCTGTGCGATAACTGGTACTCTACAGGACCTTCGGAACGTTATAAATCGGCAAACTGGGCAATACATACCCTGATACGCATTGTTGCAAAAGGAGGAAATTTTTTGCTCGGTATCGGTCCTGATAAAACCGGTGATTTAACTCCGGAAGTGTATCAGCGGCTGGATGAAATAGGCGCTTGGATGGAAATTAATTCTGAAGCCATTTACGAAACCAAACCACTTGCTCCGTATCAATCAGGTAAGTTTTGCTTTACACAGTCGAAAGACGGGAAAACGAGGTATGCTTTCTATCTGTTTGACGAAAACGAAACACTTCCGGCCAGTCTATTGTTGCCGGCAGAGGTTTTTAGCAATGTAAAGACGGTCAGATTTTTAGGTCAATCAAACGCTGTCAGGATTTCGCTAAAAGATGGAAAACCCGAACTCATTATTCCAAATAATTTGAGAACGGCAAAACATGCATTGGTAATTAAGTTCTAGTAATAACAAGCAAGCGCGTTATATTTATTTCGTTTCATTAGTTTCCAATACCCTGAATTCCACCATTTGTCCGATGAGGTCATAGGGTAGGGCTTTGTCGAGTGGAAATTGAACAGACCCTTTTCCATGTTTATAGCTGGCCAGTTCCTGTGCAAATTCGGCATGGGCATTGGGTGTTGCATAGAAGCCGATATGATTTTTGAAAGCGGCAAAATAAACCAATGGTCTGCCTTTCAACTTATAGGATGGCATACCGTAAGCCATGTTTTCGACTGCGTCGGGGGCAGCCTCCTGAATTATTTTTCGGATTGTTTTTAGCTTTTCGCTTATTTCCTCAGGGAAACCGGCAATGTACAAGTCAACTTCATTCATCGGATTTTTATAAAAGTGATGTAATCAATTCATACCTCGCAACCATAAGCGTATTTTGGCTACTCGTATTGTAAAATATCACTCAGCGTGGTTGCCCGTCGTTATCGGTGTAGGAATCGGGCTCATCCTTGGGTTTGGTTCTCAGCACCTTAATGAAAAAATATCCGGTAACCGCAGTGATGCCCACAATTGCGCTAAGCATGAGAATTAATGCCGAAGTATTCATTATATTGTCCCTTCCCTTTTATGTTTATAATACGCTTTTCTTACAATCAGCGAAATACCCACGAACAAAGCCACCAGAAGTAATCGTGACAAATTTGTCAATAATATTCTGTACTTGATGTCGGCAATTAGCCCCGGATCAGTAGCTGAAGCCAGTTGCTCCTTTAACCCGCTGTTCATGAGTTTCCCTACAACACTGCCGTGATCGAAAATCCATCCCTGACCCTGAAACAATCCATGGAACGCGGCAGCCCAGTCGTTACCGACAGGTGTGAAAACAGCCCCGAGAAAGACGATAATGAGCAACACAGGGGTAACCCACATGATAAGAAATCTGAAAATCCGGCTGACTCGTATATCAGCCCCCGTATTTATTTCTTCCCAACCTTTTTTAATGCCAAAAAACCACGCGAATAACACCGCCTCGAAGGCGGCAAAAACAAACAGGGCAAACGAACCGGTCCAGTAATCGTATTCGTCGAAAACTCCCTGATTGAAGAATAATATGGTGGGTAATCCAAGTATGAGGATAATGCCTCCAAAAGCAAGTGCAGTTTTTCGGCGCGACCATTTGAATTCATCTTCGAGGAAACCCTGCACCGGAGTCCCCATAGCCAGCGAAGAGGTTATTCCGGCAAAGAATAGCAGCCCGAACCACATCACTCCGGCAACGGCACCAATTACATGACCCCATTGCGAAAACAGGTAGGGGATGGTTTTAAAACCAAGTCCAAGTCCTCCCATGGCAGCCAGTTCTTTTACCCTGTCAATACCCAGATACCCAACGGCAATGGGAATAATGATGGCTCCACCGAGTACCACTTCAACAAATTCGTTCATCCAGCCTGCCGACATGGCGTTAAGGGCTATATCGTCTTTTCGTTTCAGGTACGAAGAGTAGGCATGAATTGACCCCATCCCCAGCGACAGGGTAAAAAATATCTGACTGGCTGCAGCAAACCAGACTTTTGGGTTGTAAATTGAATCGAAATGGGGTGTCCATAAGAAATTCAGCCCTACACTGCTGTCGTAAACGGCACCATCGACACCCGATTTTAGGGTTACAGCACGAATAGCCAGAATAATTCCAAACAAAATCAGCAGCGGCATTCCTATTTTAGCCACTTTCTCAACTCCGCCGCTAAGCCCTTTGCTGAGTATGTACACATTTATTCCTAAGCAAATCAGAAAAAAGACAATGGGTTCAAACGGAATCAGCGTGGTTTTTCCGATGGATACATAATCGCTGAACAGTTGCACTACCTGATGTTGGTTCATGCCGTTGAAGGTTCCTGTGGCACTGTGAAATATATATGCCAGTGTCCACGATTCCAGATAGCAATAATATGAGGCAATCCCAATATTACAGAAAAGGCCAAACACCCCTACATATTTCCACATGCGCCTTCGATCCATGCTTTGCATCATCAGCGGGGTACTGTGAAAACCACGGCTTCCACCATACCTGCCAATGCTCCATTCAATAAAAAGCAGGGGTAATCCCAGTATTAAAAAGCTTACGAGGTAGGGAATAATAAAGGCTCCACCACCGTTTTGTATTGCCTGCACCGGAAATCTGAGAAAATTACCAAAGCCGACAGCATTGCCTGCCATGGCAAGAATGAGTCCGATACGACTGCCCCAAGCCTGATTTGTCTGATTCATAAGCGCGTAATATTTTTGTATCCGAAACCCTGTGCGTTATGTAACTTGAACTTGAAGATATGTATGTGATTAGTTGATTCCAATGTGTGGTTTTCTAGGTGAAAAATCGTGATTATTTTTGCTTAATATCCTACATCAATTCTCATTCTAATCATTATTCTGCGGCCCATTTTTCACTTTTAAGTGCCGACAGTTAGACCATAAAAGTAAAGTTTTCAGTTAATAAAACAAAAATATTCTGCCATAAAAATGATACATTGATTCAACTACATTCTGTATAGTTTCATTTGCAGACTGATAATGCCCGGCTGTTACTTTAGCAAAGGACTATTTATTATTCGGGGAGTTCTAAAGGTCTTTGTTTTCGTGAATGTGCAAAGCGTATTTTTCTGACTATGTTGGTTTAGGTCAATCTGCATCGGCCTAATGCGAAAGGCTTATCCACAAAGGGACAAAAACAGCTACAATTATTGCCACGCTTATCTGGCGGTAGTAGTTCATGGCTGCAAGGCCGCAAAGAATCAGCAGCTCACTGCTTTGGTTTGAATTCACGCTCCCTTTCGAGGATGAACCGGTGTATTGAATCAGGGTGTCATTACCGGCTATTTGCCAACGGGTACCCCAAAAATTTTCGTATTTCCACTCGAAACTTTCTTCCTGAAGTTTGATGTGTGCTTTGTTCATCCACGAGTTGTAGGTGATTTCGCCTAAGCATGTGGTACCGCTTGCATCGCTTATTGTTGTGTGTTGTTTGAAGAATCCCCGGGTGCGAAAACGGTATTCCACGCCATTGAGAACTGCGGTGGCTGTCTGCGAAAAACTTTTGTCGTTGAAATGGCCAGCTTCTGCATTTTCAGAAAAAAGAATGCATTTTTCTGAAAAGAAACCTTTTTTCCATTGGTATTTTTTTTCCATGCTTAATTAATAAGGTAAAAATTAATTACATATTTGTTGTTCAACCGGGTGTAATCAAGCTTTGATTTTATTGTTTCGTTGGTGCATCGACATTGCGCATGAGCAATACCCGTGGGTAATCATGCAATTTCCGCCCCAAATGGTAAATAAGCCCCAGAAGAGGGGTAAATCGAGAATTTCGAGCCATCCCGGTGCTGTTTCGAGGAAAGGGATCCGACACAAGCCATACACCGTGGCCATACAACCGGCCACAATGGCAATATGCCCAACAATAACCGTCAGGTTGCGGTAGCTTGCCCATCCGATTTTCCATCCCCAAAGAATGAACAATATACCAATGCCGATGCCAACAAAACGGACGGGTTCGAAATGAACGAGCATCTGTACTATACTGAGAATTAACACGCTGAGGCCGATGTAGAATGTGATTCTTGCTTTCATACTGGTGGTTTTGTTGTTGCAAATGTATGAAAATTGAGAAACACTATCCGAGAATTCGAAAGCCTAAAACAATTTATGACGTTGCAGTGTGTTGCAAAAATCGCCGTACACTTTGTTTTTTTCTTTCAGGCTTGCATCATAAAACAACACGAAGCTAAAGGCTGCATCGGGCGAACCGTGTTCGAGGCAAAACTGTCTTACAAAATCGGTAGGGTAGTAAAAGAATTTTCCTTCGTAGCTGTTTTCGATGAAACTGAGGCCTTTTTTATCTGGCGTTTCGCAATACGATTTAAAAACCAGCTCGCTGCAAACCAGGGCATCATCGGTGCCGAAATCGAAAAGGAAGTCGTAGGGTTTCCCGTAGTGCGAGAATGCAATGAGCAGCGAACGGAATATTTCTTCCCTGGGAAGCCGGGGTCGGAGGGCTGCAAAATAATCGACACGGGCAATATGATCGAGCGGATTGATAACAACACCTTCGCCAATGGCTTCGATAATCAGCGGTTTGCGTTTTTGCATACAGCGGTAAATTTCGCCGTAGTTTTCGCGGATATAGTCGGAGGCCTTTTGGTTTCCCAACATTTCGATTCCTGCGAAGTACTGGTCTATTTGTTCGGTGCTGCCCAGATAGATTCCCGAGTGGGTCCAGAATCCGGCAATCCCGATATTCGATACCTGAAGGTCGTTTCGTTTAATCAGAATATCTCCCGGATACAAGGCCACTGTAATGCTTTCGAGTTCTTTGCCTCCAATGTATTTTTGTTTACGAAAGCTTAGGTCGATATCGGAAAAGGCGTTGCAAACGGCTTTTTGCAAGGGTTTGCGGAAGCGTTTGCGCAACACGCCGGAATTATCCGGTTTCACCGGTTCTCCGGCCTGTATTTTGGTAAACCTGAAGTCTTTTTTTGTGCTACCGCGGTGCAATACAAAAGTGGAATTTTCCGATTGCACATACAATATCTGGTTATCGCGGTCGAGGCGCATTGCCACAATGGCACTGTCGGTGAGCCCATAAGTGCTGTCGAGCCTCACAAAGCGACGGTCGCGCAACATATATACATAGTTTGATGCGGTGCCGAGCAGAATACAGTGGCGGTCGAGCGGCAACAGGCAGGTGTAACTGATTCCGGATGGCAGGTGCAGTCGCTGACTTATGTCGAGGGTTTTGTTGGGTTTTAGTTTGCTGATACTGTCGCAGTCGTTACCATAAACGATCCAGGTGTTTCCTTCGGGGTCGGCTGCACTCAGACAGATATTTTTCGGTTGACTGATGAGAGTGTCTGATACAGGTGCCTGCCCATATAAAAAAGAATTCAGGAAAATCGTAAAGAGCGTTAAAACTATTGATTTAAGAGCTAATTTCATTATTTCGGTGTGTTTTGATACTCAGATAATATTGCTATTTGTTTTCTAAAAACTGCAATATTCAATAAATATTGCGGTAGCAGCTTTTAACTATCTGTAACTAAAAGAACAATCATTGCAATGTAATAGTATTATGATTATGAATGTTATGGTAGTACAGTATTATTTAATATAATATCGACTTCACCGGCTAATGAGATTCAGTTCGAAATGGAGAAACTGATATTCACCTTTGTATTGCCTTTTATCATCGCGTACACCGGGCAATATTTGTCTTCGGCCAGTGCAATCACCTTGCGCATATCGTCGCTGTTGGTATCGGGTGAATTGAGTTTAATTTCGAGATCAATACTTCTGAAACCTGTGGGATGTTCGATATGCCTGATTCCATGCGAATTGATAGTGCAACCCATAATGGTTTTATTCATGCGCCGCAGAAAAGTGAGTATTGCACTGCCTACACACGAAGATAGGCTCAGTAGCAACAATTCGAGCGAAGTGTATCCCTCGTCGTCGCCAAGAGGTGCGATATAGTCTATCGATATGGCCGGGTTGTTGCCGGCAGTACCGCTGAAGCGGAGTTTGTTGTTCACTAATGTAACCGAAGTAATTAGTTCGTTGTTTTTGTCTGACATAGTAATACTGTTTTACATCTCATTTTTGCTCATTCTATCTCGATGGGTAAATGACTCAGTAATCCGGGCAAACCTGCCAGCGAAAACTTTGCCTTTTTAACCCGGTTCATTTCGGGATTCAACGTGAAATTGAACGCAGTCCTGAAGTCGGTATATTCCAGAATGGTATTTTCGAAAAGAGTGCCCGTCAGGTCGCAATTACTGAACACTGCCCCCGAAAGGTCGCATTCGGCAAAGTCGCACTCTACCAACTGCGAGTTGAGGAAAACGGTTTTTTTGATTTTTGTCCCGTAAAACGAAGAATGATCGAGACGACAATTTTCGAAACCCAGTTCAAGTCCGAACGAATTACAGCTGTCGAACCGCAATGCCAGCATTTTACAATGGGTGAAGTGCACAGTACGCAAGGCAGTTTTATCGATTTTGGCCAAACTCAGATTGCAGGTGTCGAAACGACAATCCGTGAAAATACACCCCGACAAATCGGCTTCCGAAAAATCACAGTTCTTAAAATGGCAGTTCTCGTATTCAAGCACTTCGTCATCGTTTTTGTTAAAGCCGATTCCCTGAATTGTTTTGCCTTCAATCAACGTTTTTTTCATCTTATGCTCATATACATAGGTTTTACCGGCTTTCTGCAAATGCAATAATATGTCCGTCAGGGTCGGCAACGTAAGCTGCCCAGTCGCCCCAGTTGCGTTGCATCATCGGGCTTATTTCGTTGGCACCCAGCGCACATGCCCGGGCAACATATTCATCGGCATTTTCGGTTTTCAGATACAACTCGCAACGCGGTATACCATTGCCTGATGAGGGGTGAGGAGTCTTTCCCCCAAGAATTTTTGCTATGCCGTTTTCGGGCATCAGGCCCAGTTTTGTCGTCGGCGAAAGCCGGAACTCGGTCATGCCCGGAACATCGAGCTCAGGATCTATACCAAGCAGCTGGTGGTAAAACAAGGCGCTTTTAGTCTGATCTGACACGTAAAGGATTACAAGTAATTCGTTCATAAAATCAACAGACAGGTAAATAAAATTCAATCGAAAGTTACATAAAATGCTTCGAATTTGAAATTTACGTGGTACGATTTATTGAAATTGTTTCTGTTTTTTGCAGAACGGCTTATTCAAAAGCAAGCTGACGGGTTGACCTGTTGACACAAGGTTGTTGCGAAGGCTTAACGAATGGCCAGTAAACTGAGTGAGATAATCAGTACCATGGTAAACAACGATATGGCAACCATCGACAGCACTCCCAAAAACCTGAAATGCGACCGTAAGTTTTTCAATCCGAGATAAAAAATCTCCTGATTATTTTCCTCAATACCCTGAATCACGTTTTTCGAGAAACGATACATAAAAACTACCGGGAAATAATAAATACCCGAAAACCCGATATACATCATGGCCAGCACAAAAGGCTCAGCCTCATTGTTCGAAATACTGTATTTCATCGAGGCAATTACAATGGTTATCGCGGACGCCAGCACGAGAATCCCTAGAATGGCAAAGAAAATTACCGAAAGAAAATTCGACCATTTAGCCGATTCATATAAACAGTCTTTTACTTCGCTGTTTAATTCTATTGGCTGAGGCCCTGATTCAATATTTCCGGTCGGTTCCATTGTAATCCGCGTATTTTGCATATTCTGGCAAGGGCAAAATTAAAATAAAATTGTCGGTTTTATGTTTTTCTTTCATAATTTCTGCGATGCGGGTTGATACAATTTGTTACGCAGTGCGGCCGCATTGAAACATGGGGCTATGGCAAATGCAAAAAGAGGCCTTTCGGGCCTCTTTAGCTGTATAAGAATCAGTTGTTAGTTTGTGGTGGTGAAACTGTGCACAATGTACAGTTCGCGCGGGGTTACACTCAATACCGAAATCGGTGAGCTGTTGAGCATTTGCAGTGCATACGACCCCAGCAACAGGTTCGAAAGCGACGATGTTTGTTCGGTCATGATGGCAATCAGGTCGGCATCGATGGTTTTGGCATAGTCGATGGTGATTTCGGTAATATTATCACCTACCAGCAGGCTCTTTTCGTAGCGAATGCCCTGTTCGTCGAAGTAGTTGCGGATCTGACGGCTGTAGAGCCTCAGTTTATTGTGAATACCTTCGTTTGTCGACGAAGTTACCTTTACAATGTGTACCTCGGCATCGAAAGCTTTCGCGATTTTAGCCACCAGGGGAACTTTTTCACGGGTTTCTTTGGTAACATCAATGGGCATCACAATCTTCTTTATTTCGCGGATATACTGGCAACTGGTAATACTGATTACCGGACGTTGGGTAGCCTGCACAATGCGGTAGGTATTACTGCCTACAAAGTAGCTGCTGAAACCCGATGAACCGTGGGTAGAGCAAATCACCATCGAGTTGTTGAAGGCTTCAACCTGTGAAGCAATTTCTTCGTATACGCGTCCGCGTTTGATGATGTAATCGAAGTTGCAATCCTGACACAAATCTTTACGGTGTTCGGCAATTACTTTTTCGAGCTGTTCCTGCACTTTCTGAACCATGATTTCGGTTTCGGCAATAAAAAAAGCACCCTGCTTTTTCATGACATGCACCAGTTGAACATCGGCCCTGAACTTGTTGGCAACTATAATAGCCAGCTTTAAACCGCAGATCGATTCGGCAGAGAAATCGATAGGTACAATAATCTTTTCCATTCTATATTATAATTTGTGGCTAAATTAAGAAAATAAACTGGATTTCGCTAATTTTGAAAAAAGTTTTTTTATGACAGGCCAAAACCATGATTGCCGTGTGTACAGGTGCATCGGGGTAATGTCGGGAACCTCACTCGACGGGCTCGATATGGCTGCATGTGAGTTCAGATATAACAGCGGGAAATGGGATTATAGCATCAGGGCTGCCGAAACCCTGATTTATGATGACCGCCGGAGGCAGAAACTTGCCACTGCCCACGCGCTCGATGGCTTGGCACTGAGTCAGCTGAATTGCGATTACGGTTTTTTTATTGCTGAGGCGCTGAATGGTTTTATCGAAAAACACCGGCTCAACCGCAGCGAATATTTTGTGGCAAGTCATGGACATACGGTTTTTCACCAGCCCGAAAACTTTCTTACGCTGCAAATCGGTAGTGGGTGGCACATTGCTGCAGCCACCGGTATGGCTGTTGTTTGCGATTTTCGTACTGCCGACGTAGCGATGGGAGGGCAGGGAGCTCCTCTGGTGCCTGCCGGCGATGCCCTGTTGTTTGCCGGATTTCCGGCCTGCCTCAACATCGGGGGTTTTGCCAATTGTTCGTTTCAGCGCAATGGTGAGCGTATAGCCTTCGACATTTGCCCCGCCAATATTGTACTTAATGCCCTGATGCTCGAAACCGGGAAAAACTGCGACTTCGACGGAGAACTGGGGCGCAGCGGCAGGGTAGATACAGCTCTGTTACAACGCCTGAACAACCTGCCCTTTTACGGCGAAGCACCACCGCGTTCGCTGGGGCGCGAATGGGTCGAAAAAAACATTATGCCATTGCTCAACGATTCCTCGCTGAGTTTGCCCGACAAGCTGGCTACTTACTACCAACACATTGCCGTGCAGATTCATTCGCAACTGGCCGGTTTTTCTCCTGTGCTGACTACCGGTGGCGGTGCGCACAACCGTTTTCTCATCGAAACGCTCAACCGCCTGCAGCCGGGTGCCTGGCAGGTGCCCGATACACTGCTTACCGATTTTAAGGAGGCCGTTATTTTTGCCTTTCTGGGGCTACTCAGGGTATTAGGGCAGAACAACGTTTTGGCGTCGGTTACCGGGGCTCCGCGTAATCACTGCTCGGGTAGCATATTTGGAAAATTACCTGAGGGACTAATACATTATTAAATCACGGGGACTGATTGATTGGTGTAATAGCCCCCGAAATATCGGTTTACTTTTTCAGCCATTCATTGAGTCTTTGCATTTTCTCCGGATTCTCTTTAATCCAGGTATCAACCAGTTCGGAATCTGCCGATTGCGAAATATAGTAGCTGAAAGCCTCATAATTATCCGACTCAACCAACCAGAGAGACACCTACTAGATATGCCTATGCCATCAGAAACAGCCACCGGTTGACTAAGGTTGGCGGTGCAATCGTGCATTTTCAAATAAATCCTTAAATCAATGCATTTACCAGATGAAAGGAATTAATCTATATTTTACTTGTTTGCAATACTCTGAGTACCCGGTCAATTCTTTCTGTAAAGTTATATCCTCAAAATAGGTTCTGACAAAAATTAAAATAATGGTAACGAACAGAGGAATACATGCCATTACGGAACCTAAGGCCAAAGCCAACGAAATAGAGCCTGACAGCATTCCAAGGTATCCCGGGTGCCGCACTGTTTTATAGGGCCCTGTATGAATTACATTGTGATTTTTCTCTTTCTGTATTCTTACCGTAGCTTCGAAGAAAGGATTGTGAAGCATTGGCCAAACAGAAAATATCGCTGAGAAAATGTATAGAATAATGCTTACGTACAAAGTAAAGAATGGCAGGGTTTCAATAAGGTTTAACCTTCTGTCGATTCCGGCTACCAACGGGCTTATTATTATGGCAAGCAAAAAGTAAGTCAGAATAATGTATTTGTCAAATTGTTTTGTTCCCTCCTGCATTTTCCCTCTGTCGTTTAATAGTTTGGGCGATTTCTTCAGCAGAATAATCCCAATACTAAGTCCACCCATGAGGTAAACCCCTATGTAAATCCAAACTCTCAGATTGCTGATTTCTCCCGATGCAATAAAAAATACAAGTCCCGTTACAACAATCCACCGAATGGGTGCTAACAATGCATTTATGCCCGATTTTGTTAATTTTTCGTTCATAAATTATTACTGTAAAATTACTGCAATCCTCATAAAATAGCTCCGCGGCATCGCAAAACACATCTTCGTAAACAATTTCCCGATATGGATGCCCCTAGCTTTTGTTATTAATATGAAATCTTAAAAATTTTGCAAATACAGACTTCCGTTTGAGTCTGTATGTGTAGCATGTAAGCTCCCTGTTTTATGCCGGCAATGTGTAAAACATTACTATTTGCAGGAAACGAGCGTATTAATTGTCCTTTTGTATCGAATAGTTTTATTGAGGCAACCGGGCTGTTGCTATTGTTCTGTATATAAGCACAATCGTGTGCCGGATTGGGATAAACAACCATATTGCTTTGTTGAGAATAGTATGGTTCGGTACTGAGTTGCACTCCGGCTTCGTTGAAAACACTTAATCCGCCAAGCGTACCTATCCACTTGTTGTTTTGTTGGTCGATGGCAACAGAACAAATTTTATTGTTGATTAAACCTGAATTTTCGGTATTATACACCGTCCAGTTTGAATCGTCGAATGTGGCAATACCTCCATCGAAGGTGCCGATCCATTTTGTATTGTTTGCATCTATCTGGATTGACGTCAGTTCTACACCGGGTAGGTCTGAATTGGTGGAATTATAGAATGTGATCTCTCCTGAGGTGTTGTATTTTAGTAATTTACCGGTAAAAAAACCTGCGGAATTAAATGTAAACCATATATTGTCGTTCATATCAACTGTTGTTTCATAAACATGCCATTGATGAACCGGGTTTTCGTCAGAATAAATCGAGGTCCAGTTTTCGTTGTCGTATTTTAATAATTCAAACATTGTCCCAATTAATTTATTCCCGTAGTTATCAATAGCAATTGCATAGATATTATTACTTTGCAATGCTGAATTCTCTGTATTAAAAATTGTCCATTCGTTGCCATCAAATTTAGCCAGACCGCTTTCGTATGTTCCGATCCATGGGTTACCTGAATTATCGATTGCTATTGCCGAAATATGGTTGTGGGGCAAATCGGAATTATCGGTATTATACACTGTCCAGTTGATTCCATCAAATTTTGCCAGGCCTTGATAGGTTCCAATCCATTTGTTATTATAACTGTCTACGGCAACCGACATAATACTGTTGTGGGGCAAATCGGAATTATCGGTATTAAATAGGGTGAAGTTTGTTCCGTCGAATTTGGCTAATCCCCCGCTGGTACCTATCCATGCATCGCCATTGTTGTCGATTGCAATTGCACTAACCGTATTATCAGGCAAGTCGCTGTTTGATGTAGTGAAGTTTATCCACACCGGGTTTTGGGCTTTGCAGGTAATACCCAGTGTCAATAGCATTAAAAATGCGAAAATTGCTTTGGTTGTCATATTTTTGAATTTACGATGCAAGGTCATAACAGACGGTTTTTAAGGCTTGAGGCTTAAAGCCAGCTTCGGAACCACAGGCTACTAAGTTACAAAAAAAAAGCACATTTACTCAGGTTGGGTCGATTTTTCTTGCCCATCGTTGGTTAAAAGGTTTCAGCGATTGGCTTGGTAAAAATTCTTTGTACTGTAACGGTTTGCAGCTACCCGAAGGCTGGAATTACCTGTGCCGAACTTTATGCGGAGAACTGAGCTTTCGGTTTGTCCCCAAGTGTCAGTGAAGGACGAAAACCCACTTACGGGGCCGGTGCTGTAAGGGGGGGGGTATTCTTTTCTTATCTTACAAATGCCTGAATCTCATCTATCAGGCCTTCTTTAAACGCTCGCTGTACAATTTCGTAATCTAAGCGTCTGTTGAAAAACAGCGAAGAATAGTTGCGCTGTATTAAACCCATCAATAGGGAAAAAAGCGGAATACGCAAAC
>JAKQPY010000169.1:0-2638 GCA_029564465.1 Bacteroidota bacterium
AAAAAAAGCCGGAACATTTTCGGTTTCGGCTTTCGGTAGTGCCCAGAACAAGACTCGAACTTGCACATCCTTAAGGACACCAGCCCCTCAAGCTGGCGTGTCTACCAATTTCACCATCTGGGCATTGAGGGTGCAAATTTAAATCATTTTTTTTATGCTGCAACTAAAAAAATAATTTTAATGCGACATTTCTATAAATTGAGTAAGTCGTTCCAACGCAGCATCGAGAATGGGAGCGGGGTGGGCAATATTGAACCTGACATAGGGCTTCCATGTGCTGTCGAAATGTATGCCGGGTACCACGGCGAGTTGTTGTTTCTCGTACAAATCGCAGGCAAACTCAAATCCATCATCGAAGGTTCCGGGCAACAAGCTGCATAAAAAAATGCCACCACCTGCCGATACGGGCGTAAAACCAAGTTGACATACCGACCCGGAAAAACGGGCAAAATTTGCGGCTACGGCAGCACGTGTTTGATCGAGATAACTGTCGGCAACGGCGCGGTTTTCCAGAAACAGACTCATTGCACGCTGTAAAGGCATAGGCGACGACAAGCCGGTATAGTCGTGCACCGAAGCGAGCTCACCGATTATGGGTTCGGGCGCTATCAGGTATCCAAGCCGCCATCCGGTAATCGAAAATTGCTTCGAAAAACTATCGGCAAACAAAACATACTTCGACAGCCGTTGATAGGGAATATAAGGTACCTCATTATAATACAGGTACTTGTAGACCAAATCTATCACCAGATAAATACGGTTTTTTTCACAGAAATTACAAATTGCGTCGAGCTCGGTTTTCGAGAATACCCTGCCCAACGGATTCCCGGGGGTAGCCAGAAAAATCAGATTGATTTGTTCATCTTTCACCTGTTGTTCAAATTCCGGGAGGTCGAACGAAAAACCATCGCCATAGCGGTACACCGAAAAAGAGTTCCCGAAAATGGCTGGTAATTCGCGATAGCTTTCGTACACCGGGGCAAACGACAGTACCTTGAGCCGGTGGTTTAGCTTTTTGTACAACCATGTATATATCAGCGATATGGCCTCGGTGCCTCCATTGGTAATCATGATATTTTCGGTTGCAATGGTATTGCAACAGCACGCTTCGGCAGCCTGTGCTCTCAATGCATGAAGTCCAAGTCCGGGGGCGTATTGGTGGGCATCGGAAGTGGAGATTTCGGCAAGGTGATGCAGCAAGTCTTCGGGAGGCCTGAAACCCGGTAAGCCCTGTGCCAGATTGATACCTCCATGTTGTTTCACCATATTGCTGAAATAGCTGATCAGCGAAGTATCGGGTAATTTTCTCATTGCAGTGTATTGATAAAATAAATCCCGCCGAAGATACCTGTTTTAGCGTATTTTCCGGCGGGACTTCAGTAAAAAATCAATAATGTTTAGTGCTTGCAGCCTTCCTTTTTATCGGCATGATCCTTGCAGCCACCAGCTTTTTCGTTGTTACCAGGGCAACACGATTTACCATCTTTCCCCTTGCAGCATCCTTCATTTTTACCGCTGCACTTGCATTCTGTTACTTTCGATGTTTCCAGATAGTAGAATACATCTTTTTCGTGGTGGGTTTCAACCGATTCCTCTTCGGTTTTACGGAAGGTTCCACTGACCATAACATGCTTACCTGCCAGCGTTTTGTCAAATGTTCCCAGCGAATCGGTAGCCTTGGCCACAAGGTAATTTTCGTCGTCTTCGTTAACTGCCACAAACAGATTTTTACCCGAATGTTCGCAAACATGCGTGGCAATACCGCAAGCCGAAATCTCTTTGTCGACAAACGAATCGGGATTCAGTAACAGCGAATCCAGATTCACCATGTTTTCGGGACACTTGCAGATTGTTTTGGTTGTGTCGTTGCCATCGCAGCATTTGTCATCGGTTTTTTTGTTGTTACAGCATGCCGATACCAGAATGGCCGCAACTAAGATTACAAATAGGTGTTTCATAGTTTAGATTTATTTAGTGATACATATTTATTCATCGTCGCTTTGAAGCTGAATGCACTTATCGCTTTTTTCGATGCTCAGTGGCTCCATATACCATTCTATTTCGTTTTTTTCGAACAGTGAAACATCGTTGACTCCGGTTTCGAAGTTCAGCCCGTGCAGTTTTCCGGAACGGGCCAATTTTTTCGGAATACAAATATCGACCATTTCGCTTTGCTTTATATCGGTGAAACCACTTTCCATCATAATGCGAAAGCTCACTTCGACCGGATAATCGTTGGTATTTTTGATTTTAATCCTCAGGTTTATGGGCGATGTTTTATCGAACATCTTTTCGTGGGCATATTTGTACAAAATAATTACACCGTCAAGCGTTTTATACTCGGTGCGGTATCCCCATTGCGCCTTTAAAGCAACACCGAATATCACAGTAAGGACAAAAAGCAGAATCAGTCTTTTCATTTTCCGTTTTTTTCAGGTTTATTGATACTTCCAATAAACAAAATTGCGCCTGAATTATTGTCTTTTATCAGGTATAAAAAGGGTCTGTTGGCATTGAAAAATACGGGTTTATCAGAGGGAGCACTTTTTTCGCGTATTATAACTGCTGTTGAACCGGCTGCTTCGGTTCCTGATTCATCGATTTTAATATAAGTTTTATGTAAGATATCGTCAATCAA
>JAKQPY010000186.1:0-2547 GCA_029564465.1 Bacteroidota bacterium
CAGAATACAGAAGACAGAAGGGGCGGCATTTTACATTTGTCACCCTGAGTAGCGAAACGAAGTGAAGCGCTAATCGAAGGGTGCATCCGAAGCCACTTTCTCGTAACCCCTGTCTATGCTTCGATTACCGTTCCGCTGAGCTCCACTACTCAGCATGACAGGGGCATTTTTCACCCTGAGTAGCGCAGCGTTAATCGAAGGGTGACTGCCGAAGACGCTCCTCCCTGCCCCTTCTGTATTCTGCCTCCTGTATTCTGACTTCCCAATAAAAAAAAGCATTTTCATCAATCAATTCGCTATATTTGTCAGAAGAATCAATATCATTAAACATGAGTCGGTCAATCGAGAATAAAATTTACTTGTGCAGGGGTGTAAAAGTAATGATCGACAGCGATTTGGCTGAAATATATGGTGTAGAAACCAGGGTTTTAAATCAGGCCGTGAAAAGAAACATCGACAGATTTCCCGAATCATTCATGTTTAGACTCAGTGAAGCGGAATATAAAACGTTAAAATCACAAATTGTGAGCATAAACGACGAATCTTTAGCATCACAAACTGTGATCTTAAACGATAAAACCGATAAACGGGGTAAGCATACAAAATTTCTGCCTTATGTTTTCACAGAGCATGGTGCCGTGATGCTTGCAAGTGTATTGCGCAGCGAAACAGCCATCAAGGCCAGCGTAAAAGTTGTTACAGCGTTTATCGAAATGCGTCGTTTTATCGAAAACAACGCAGGGCTGTTTCAGCGGCTCGAATCGGTTGAAAGAAGAGTAAGCTCTACCGAAGACATGCTCGACAAGGTGTATCGTGCACTCGAAAGTGGCGAAGCTCGTCCCACCCAGGGCATTTACTCCGACGGGCAAATTTTTGATGCATGGGTGTTTGTTTCGAATTTGGTGAAATCGGCAAACCATTCGCTGGTGCTTATCGACAATTATGTGGACGAGTCGGTGCTGAACCTTTTCCTGAAACGCAATGCCGGTGTTAGCGTTCGCATTTATACTGCCCACATCACCAAAGCCCTGCAAACCGACCTCGAAAAGCACAACAAGCAATATGCGCCTATCGAAATACTCAGCTATACCAAAGCCCACGACCGCTTTCTGATTATCGACAACAACACGGTGTATCACATGGGCGCCTCGCTGAAAGATTTGGGTAAAAAACTCTTTGCTTTCTCGAAAATGAACCTGAGTGCTCAGGAAATGTTACAAACAGTGCAGGCCGTATGATGAAGAAAACTATTATACTATTGAAAGCGGCAGCCTTCAGCCTAATGCTGCTATGCATTGTGTTAAAAGGCAATACCCAAAGCTGGGATACTTTGCCAAACATACCTGTTGGAAGGAATTTTTATGACTTTGTGACTTACCATGATACTTTGGTAATGGTTGGGAACCTATCATCAAGCAATTCGAATATAAGTACTGGAATTGCAGCGTATGGATGGGATGGTGAAACAATATCATTTTATATAGGTGAAACTTATGGGGCAGTCTATTCTGTAGGCCTATACAACGGTCGTTTATATATTGGGGGTTCATTCGATGATATTACCAACCCTGATGACATCTCAAAATTAGCCGTTTGGAACGGTACGGAATGGGAACGGGTGGGCACTGCCGTAATGGGTGCCGGAAGGATAAACTATTTTCAGGTGTACCGCGATACATTGTATATTGGAGGTGATTATGGTATAAATGTAAACGGAAACATGTGGGGGCCTTTGGTTAAATGGAACGATACTGCGTTTTATAGCACTTCTCCCTATTCCACTCCTAGTATGGGTATAGAGGTTTATAACGATGCTTTATATGCCGGTTTATTTTCATGCTTTTCGGTAGGGGGTAGCCAGTATGTTTGTAGTCTAGGGAAATACGACGGGCAGGCATGGACAAATGTTTATGATAAGAATGGAAATCAATTTCAGGCGGGAGTCAGTAGTTTGCTTACCGATACCATAAACAACGATTTGTATATTGCAGGTATTTCTGTTTTTCGCTTCGACGGAGAGTCTTTTCACCTTATTGGGACAGCAGGTTCTCAGGTTAATGGTCATGCGATGCAGATGTATCATGGAGACTTGTACATTGGCGGCATGTTTTCTCAGGTAGATGGTATTCCGGCCAAACATCTGGCCAAATGGGATGGGGAGCAATGGTCGGAACCTGGTGGGGGAACAAATTACGCTATTGAAGCCCTGTATGTTTATAAAGACGAGCTGTATGCGGGAGGATTCTTCACCCAGGTAGGCGGGTATTTACCGGCTTATGGAGTGGCAAGGTATTACGAGCCGGAGGTAGAAGACTGCCGCTGGTTCCGCCCGCGTATACAAACGGTAGGTTACCAGGACACATTTTACATCACCCAAAGCCAGCCATATATATTTGTAAACTTTGTAAACAACAATGCCTATGCCGAGAGCTGGGAGTGGGATTTTGGAGACGGTTTCAGTGGTAGCGGTAGCAAAGACATAGAGCATGGCTACTATCAACCGGGTGAATATACGGTGCTGGTGGAGGTAACACAGGATGGTTGCAC
>JAKQPY010000204.1:0-1527 GCA_029564465.1 Bacteroidota bacterium
GCCCCCCGGCGGCATCGCCATCCCTTCGTACACCTCGCCTTCGTACGACGCGGACATGAGCGCCTACTACGCCGCCATGAAGGCGCTGATGAACAGCCAGCCCGATAACACCTTCACCCCCGCGCTGGACTGCCTGGACGCTTATATCACCTCCCTCCACGTCGGGGATTGAGGTACTTTATGTTGGGGCGCGCTCCATCATTTACCCCCGGTTGTTCATCCTCCACAGCCCAATAAAGGGGATTGGTTTGGATGTGGTAGAGGCCTATGGCCCAACGCCCCTACGTGGATTGCTCCACAATTTTGATTTCCTCGTCGGTGAGGCCGTAAAGCTGGTAGACCAGCTGATCGATCTGGCGGTCGGTGGCTTCTATCTCGCGGCGCAGTTGCTCCTGTTCCTGTGGGGTCGTAGGGGTTCGTTTATGCAGGTCGAGCATACGGTCGATTAAGATGATGATATTTTCGTAAGCGCTGTTTTCATCTTTTAACCTGAATTGTATTAAACGTAAGGGTATTTTCTGGGTTGTTGGTCCATCAAAATGCATAGTTCGTATGGCCTTAGCAAACACAAACCTGTAAACGTACCAATTTAATAATCTTGAGCAAAGCAAACCTAAGAAAAACTTGCTTGATTGATTTGTTATTGGTGATAATTGGTTTACAGTATCTAGAATAACATATTCGTTAGATTCATTATTATTAACCACAGTCCCTATCATCTTTATATGTGGGATGGGGTTGTCTATATGAGCAATAATATTTTGAAAAAGCAGGTTATTTGCATAGATAATCGCATTCGAATAATCACTTATAGTTTCTCGTGAACAATAACCTTTAATTCCATTAATACAAAATCGGTTAATTTGTTTACCGCCTAAAACGCGATAATCATCAATTTCATCAGTAACCTTTTTCTGGAACATTCCCCCACGGGTATTAGTAAAAAACTCATTCATACTTTTACAATCAAACCAACATTTTTTACCTAGTTCAATTTCAAATTTTGACAGGTCATTAATTATGAAACCAAATTTTTCACAATCCGTTTTGTCTACTTCTGTTATGAACTCGAAAGAGGTAAGTTTTCTCTTACAAGAATCAAAGTAACTCGTCACAAGGCCTTTATTAAGGAAATATATTACTTGTTCGAGCAAAACATTTTTCCACCCTCTGCCAACATCACTAATTCCAACAATATTTGGTAACAATTTATTTCTTGTTTTTTCCCAAGAAGATGAAAATAGAAATGGTTTAGGAATAATTAACCCATTAAACCCGCCGCCACAAGTAATTTTTTCCGAGTGAACCATAAACATTGCAGCGGATTCTGTTGTGCTAATTTCGAATTTTCTTAGATACATTCTATCTTCATTTGAAAAATCAACACCATACGGCGGATTGCCTATCACCGCGTCAAACCCTCCCTGCGCGAAAACCCCCGGGAAAGCCCTCTCCCACTCGAAGGGGTTAACCCGCCGGCGCTCGGCTGGGTCGATCGTCAACTGCCCGGCGAAGTAGTCCTCCCCT
>JAKQPY010000216.1:0-4051 GCA_029564465.1 Bacteroidota bacterium
ATAAACATCACTGTTATAAATCATTCCACAGCCGGTGTATAAATCGCCGCGATAAATTTCCATGGCCTTTGGCCAGACAGTAGCCCCACAATAACTTCCCATGGAGTTCCATGAAAAACCATCCCACATAGCAACTGCAACTGAAGTCTGACCCCCAACACTGGCAAATTGCCCTCCTACATATAAAAACGAATTTATTGAATCGGCCAGCAACTCGTTGGTTAAACCATCGGGGTTTACCGGAAACGGCTCCCATTCGGTACCGCCTACATATCGCTGCACTCCCATATCGCCGCCGATATAAAGTTCTCCGTTGAATATTTCGAGCGATTGCACATAGTTTGTTTCTATGGTTCCCACATTAATCCACGAGCCATTACGATAGGCTGCCACCCTCCCAAAGCTTTGGTAGCCTATTGAACTAAAGCCCCCGACAAAAAACAATGTATCGTGGTATTGAATCATATCATAAACATAATTACCACATTGACCAATACTTGGTCTTTGCCATGAACTTCCATTCCAAAATACCAGATATCGTGAATTGGGAATATCTCCAGCACTATCAAAAGAGCCCCCCATATATAAAGTATCGTTATAAATAATAACAGCACGAGGTGGTGCGATGGTAACTCCATTTTGGTAACCGAAAAAATTTACTCCGTTCCAACTCATGATTCCATTGATTATGATATTGTTAACATAGTTAAATCCTCCCCCAATGTATAAAATACTATCATTAAAATTGTACATGACATAAACTTTGGGTTGTGAACCTGATATATTCCACATACTATCAATTCCAACGAAATCGTCGCTCCAGACCTGCGAATAACAAGAAATGGGCAAACAAATGGTTATAATGACCAACAGTTTTTTCATGGTAAAACAAAGATACTAATTATTATAATAACACATAGTTACGGACATTGATAGTTTACAGTTGTTTTTCGAATCGCCCGTTGAAGCGCCTGTGCTGAGATTCGTCGTCGAGCTGGTCATCGAGCGAAGCCGAGATGGAGTCGAGACATCGAAGCACAGATTGCTTCGTCCTGGTAACTTGACCTCGTATGACGGGCTGCAAAACGGCTCTTTAAAAACTCGCAGCGTTTGATTATATTTGCGCAGTTTTACAAATTGCATCATGAAAGAATTCAAACGATACCTGATAACTTCGGCGCTGCCTTATGCCAACGGACCGGTACATATCGGACATCTGGCCGGGGTATATGTGCCTGCCGACATTTATGTACGCTACCTCCGTGCCCGCAACAACGATGTGGTTTTCATCGGCGGAAGCGACGAACACGGGGTTCCCATTACCCTGCGTGCCCGGAAGGAAGGGCTTACACCCCAGCAGATTGTTGACCGCTATCACGAAATCATTAAAAAATCATTCGCCGATTTTGGCATTTCGTTCGACATTTACAGCCGCACCAGCAATGCCATGCACCACGAAACTGCAGCCGAATTTTTCACCACCCTTTACGAAAAAGGCGAATTTGTGGAGCAGGCCAGCCGACAGTATTTCGACGAGCAGGAGCAACAGTTTCTTGCCGACCGCTATATCGTGGGTACCTGCCCCAAATGCGGTGCCGAAAATGCCTATGGCGACCAATGCGAAAAATGCGGATCTGCCCTCAGCCCCGACGAACTTATCAACCCGCGTTCCACCATCAGCGGTCAGGCTCCGGTACTGAAAGAAACCAAACACTGGTATCTGCCGCTCGACAAATACGAAGGCTGGTTGCGCCAATGGATACTCGAAGAACACAAGGAGTGGAAACCCAATGTGTATGGTCAGTGCAAGTCGTGGATCGATGCCGGGCTGAAACCCCGCGCCGTTACCCGCGACCTCGACTGGGGCGTGCCCGTTCCCCTCAGCGAAGCCAAAGGCAAGGTGCTGTATGTGTGGTTCGATGCACCTATCGGATACATTTCGGCCACCCGTGAACTTACCCCCGACTGGGAAAAATACTGGAAAGACGAAGACACCCGTATGATTCACTTCATCGGGAAAGACAATATCGTGTTCCATTGCATTATATTCCCGGCCATGCTGAAGCACGAAGGCAGCTACATTCTGCCCGACAATGTGCCTGCCAACGAATTTCTGAACCTCGAAGGCGATAAAATCAGTACCTCACGCAACTGGGCGGTATGGCTGCACGAGTATCTCAACGATTTTCAGGGGCAACAGGATGTGTTGCGCTACGTGCTCACTGCCAATGCTCCCGAAACCAAGGACAACGACTTCACGTGGAAAGATTTTCAGGCACGCAACAACAACGAGCTGGTCGCCATTTTAGGCAACTTCGTGAACCGTGCCCTGGTGCTTACGCAGAAATATTTTGATGGTAAAGTCCCCGAAGTCGCCGGAAGCAATGAATATGATTTTCAGCTACGGCAGCTGTGCAGCGATTATATGACAAACATCGAGGAAAATATCGGACAGTTTAAGTTCCGCGAAGCCCTGAAAGAGCTGATGAATGTTGCCCGCCTCGGGAATAAATACCTTGCCGACACCGAGCCATGGAAGCTGATAAAAACCGATGAAGACGCGGTGAAAACCATTTTGTATAACTCGTTGCAATTGTGTGCCCGTCTGGCGGTGCTGATGGAGCCCTTCCTGCCTTTCAGTGCTCAGAAGCTGAAAGATATGCTGTGCCTGCCGAAACTGACTTGGGACGATTGTAAGAAATTCGACCTGTTGCCGGCGGGTCATACCTTGGGTGAACCCGGTTTGCTTTTCGCAAAAATCGAAGATGCTGCCATCGAAGCCCAGATAAACAAGCTGATGCAGACCAAAGCCGCCAACGAAGCCGCGGCACTGAAACCGGCTCCGGCCAAAGAAAGCATCGAATACGACGATTTCACCAAACTCGATATTCGTATTGCCACCATTAAGGAAGCCGAAAAAGTACCCAAAGCCGATAAATTGCTGAAAATAATTCTCGAAACCGGCCTCGACACCCGTGTTGTGGTGAGCGGAATAGCCCAGTACTACAAACCCGAAGACATTATCGGCAAACAGGTATGCCTGCTGGCCAATCTGGCCCCCCGCAAACTCCGCGGCATCGAGTCGCAGGGTATGATTCTGATGGCCTCAGAACCCGACGGAACCCTGAAATTTGTGAGTCCGGAATGCATAATGGTGAATGGGTCAACGGTGAGTTGAAAGTCGGATGATATAGCAAAAACGTAATGGTTTTTGCAATTTTATTACCCGATATTTAACATAGTTTATCCTTATTTAACAATAAACTTTTGTGCTGAATCGTGTTCGCGGGTTTTTAAATGAACCAGATAGCTTCCCGGGGCAAGTATCCCGGTGTTGACAGACCTGGTGTTTTGACCGTGAAACAATTCTTTTCCGTTCATGTCGGTTATGTAAACTTCGAATTCGGTATGGCTTGTTTCAATCAAAAGTACATCGCGTGCCGGATTGGGATAAAACGAAAAATCTGGTTCTGACTGCAAGGCCGGAGCGGAAACCTGAAAATTGACCGTGCCGTTCATCCAGCGATCGCATTCAGGAGCATCTGCCTTGGCCAATACGCGGTAGTTTCCGTCGAGGTAATAAGTACCGAGATTCATCGCCTGTCCGGTTCCTAAAAAGTCGTTCATCAGTGTATCGGCACCGTTGTAGTTACAATACAGTTTATATCGTCTGCCCGGATCGCTGTTGTTCATGCCTATTTCGAGGGTCTGAGTGTCTTCGTCAAAACATCCTGTGAGGTTTACAATAGTAGGTGACTCAACAACATTCAGGTACAGGTGGCAAAAAGGGTAATAAGGGCAATTATAAACACCAGCTTCACTGAGCATTTGTCCATGAAATTCATAATATTCCCCATCGCAGATATAGGCACCATATTCTGGCCAGCCACCTGTCCATCCCGACCTATCCATCAAACGGATACCCACACCGGAGTAATTCCAGTTTTCCATATAGTGCCATTGGTTGGCTACAGGTCCTTCGGTAAAGTAAAAAAACGATCCGGTGCTACTGGCGTGAACCGACAGATCGGTTCCGATTTTAATATTTTTG
>JAKQPY010000238.1:0-13547 GCA_029564465.1 Bacteroidota bacterium
TTTGGGTGTAATCTGGGCAATGGGCTTTATGGCCCTGATGGGGTATAAAGTAACAGTGCTTACAGCAATGATTCCTCCTTTGCTTATTGTAATAGGAGTGCCCAATGCCATCTATCTGATGAATAAATTTCACAGCGAAGCCAAAAAGCACGCCAACAAGATACTGGCACTGCAGCGTACTATCAATAAAACCGGGAATGCGGTATTTTTATCGAATCTTACCACAGCGGTGGGTTTTGCTACCTTCCTGATTACAAACAGCCGTATTTTGAGTGAGTTTGGTGCGATCTCATCGTTGGGAATCATGTTCACCTTTATGCTGGCAATTATTATTGTTCCAAGCCTGGTGAGCCTTTGGAAACCGCCATCCGAAAAATATACCCGTCACCTCGAAAATTCGCTGATCAGGAACATACTAAACAAAATACTGACCATAGCTACCCGTCACCGAATTGCGCTGTATATTTCGACGGGAGTAGTATTATGTGTGGGTATCGCCGGAATTTTTACAATTAAGCAGACCGGGTTTATTATGGATGATGTGCCACACAGCGCCCGAATGTACAAAGATTTAAAGTTTCTTGAGGCTAAGTTTAATGGAGTGAGTCCGCTTGAAATTCTCATACGTAGTAAAGATACGCTCACCGGACATCAGTTTATTGAGGAGATTGGTAAAATCGATTCGTTGCAACAAAGCCTGCTGGTCTATAATGAATTATCGCGGTCGGTATCGGTAGCCGATGCTGTGAAGTTTTTACATCAGGCTTATTCTAAAGGAAAACCCGAAAGTTATCGTTTGCCCGATAACCCGCGCACTTTCGAAACAATATTTAAGCGACTGCCCCAGAAGTTTAATTTTACCGAAGGTTTTATCAAATCGTTTATCGATTCCACAAAAACTGTAACGCGCATCAGCCTCAACATCGAAGATGTGGGCACCCAGCGCATGAAGGTGTTGATTCCGGCCATTGAATCGCATGTAAATCATTACTTTCCGCCCAATCAATACCATACTTTGCTTACCGGAAGTACAATCCTGTATTTTACAGGAACAACCTACCTGATAAAGAATTTATTCGGCAGCCTTGCCCTGGCGTTTGTGATTATTGGATTGTTGCTGCTGTGGATGTTCCGATCATTTAAGATGATGTTGCTGGCCCTTATTCCCAATATCATTCCCATGATAATTACTGCCGGCATTATGGGGCTCACAGGCATACCTCTCAAACCATCCACTATTCTTGTATTCAGTGTCGCTTTTGGAATTTCGGTGGACGGAACCATTCATTTTCTGAATAAATACCGCCACGAACTCTTTGCAAACAACTGGAATATCAGCGAAGCGGTTAAAAGCTCAATTTTCGAAACAGGGATGAGCATGTTTTACACATACATCATTCTGTTTTTTGGCTTTATCATTTTCAGCGTATCCAAATTTGGAGGTACGCAGGCATTGGGAATACTCGTTTCTTTAGCACTTTTTGTTGCGATGATATCGAACCTGATAATTTTACCGGCATTATTATTATCTTTAGAAAAATTTTATGACCGCAAAACCTTCAGCGAGCCGCCCATTGCCATTCTTGATGAAGAGATAGTAAACGACCCGGCTGAAGAAGCCTGCATTGAAGATGAAGACGAAAATATTAATAAAGAAAATTAAGTTTATTTATTATGTATACCTCCCAATCGCGCCATTCGTTTAAAAGAAAAATCCTGATTACCGGTGGTTCCGGCTTTATTGGATCGGCCCTTGCCGAAAAACTGGCTTCCGACAACGAAAATCTGGTGGTTGTTGTCGACGACCTTTCGACCGGAAATATCGGTAAACTGCCTGCAAATTCCGAGAATCTCAGGTTTATAAAATGCGATGTAAACGAGTATAAGGACATTGTCGAAGTGATGCTCTCGTATCAGTTTCATTATGTGTTTCACTACGCTGCCGTGGTGGGTGTGCAACGCACGCAGGACCATCCGGTGAACGTATTAAAAGACATCAGGGGTCTTGAAAATATTTTGCGAATCAGCAAAAATACGGGCGTGAAAAGGGTGTTTTATGCCTCGTCGTCCGAAGTGTATGGCGAACCTGTCGAAATTCCTCAAAATGCCCATACCACCCCATTGAATTCCCGCTTGCCGTATGCCATTGTTAAGAATCTGGGTGAAGCCTACTTACGGTCGTATCATAAGGAATACGATTTAAATTTCACCATCTTCAGGTTCTTCAATACCTACGGACCAAAACAAAGTAAGGATTTTGTAATTTCGAAATTCATTTACTATGCACTCAACAATCAGGATATCACCATTTTTGGCGATGGTATGCAAACCCGTACTTTCTGCTTTATCGACGATAATATTGAAGCTTGCGTGAAAATTGCCAGCCAGGATTTGCACATTAACGATGTGATTAATATTGGCAACGATCACGAAACGACCATTCTCGATCTGGCAAAAACGGTAATTCAAATTACCGGTTCTTCATCGAAGATTGTTCATTTGCCTCCTTTGCCTGAAGGAGATATGACGCGTCGCTGCCCCGATAACCAAATCATGCGCAATGTGCTTGGGCGCCCGCTGTTAAGTCTTGAAGACGGAATTAAAGCAATCCTCAGCAAGGGTTTGTTCGAACTCAACGGCCAGCACTGATGCACAGTTTTGCAGCCTTGCACGACATCGTAAACGACTATTTTGTAAATTATAAATGCAAAAAAAGTCCAGAAAACCTGTATGCTCCCGTAGAATATGCCTTGTCGGTGGGAGGAAAACGCATTCGCCCCATTCTTGTGCTTATGGCTTGCGAGATGTTTCAGGATGATTGTAAAAATGCCGTTGATGCCGCTGCCGGAATCGAAATTTTTCACAATTTCACCTTGTTGCACGACGACATCATGGATCACGCCCAGATGCGCAGGGGTATGCCCACGGTTCATGCGCGATGGAATAAAAATATTGCCCTGCTCTCGGGCGATGCCATGTCGATAATTGCCTATCAGCACATTGCCCGAATCCCTGAACGTGCAAGCGAATGCCTCGAAGTATTTAGCGACACTGCATTGAAAATTTGCGAAGGACAACAAATTGACATGGATTTCGAAACCCGCGACAATGTTGGTCTCGAAGATTACATCGAGATGATACGTCTTAAAACGGGAGTACTGATTGCCTGCAGTCTGAAAATTGGAGCTATTGCCGGAGGGGCTTCCTCCGAAATGGCTGACCGCATGTATAGCATCGGGATAAATCTAGGCCTGGCATTTCAGCTACAGGACGACTATCTGGATGTTTTTGGTAATCCTGACGTGTTTGGGAAAAACATCGGCGGAGATATTGTGGCAAACAAAAAAACCTACCTGTTGGTGTCGGCTTTGCAGAAAGCTGACGGAGAAACCCTTGTACAACTGAAATCGTGGCTGAGCAATACGTGCTGTGAGCCGGAGGGGAAAATTCATGCCGTAAGTGCTATCTATAAAAAACTGGGTGTTGACGAGAACTGCCGACTGACTATTGCATATTATTTCGCTCAGGCTTACGAAAGTTTGCGGCTATTGCCCTTAGAAAGCGAGCGGAAAGAAGTGCTTATATCACTGATATCAAAGCTTGAACACAGGAATTATTAGGCGATTGCAAATAATCTTCATTTTTTTTGGATTTTTATTACCACTATTCATAAAGAGAAAATTTTATTTTACATTTGTTTGATTCATAAAAAACAACAATATGGCGCAAATAGTTGGTGAAATTGTACAGGTTATCGGCCCGGTGGTGGATATCAGTTTTGACCGCAGTGGTTCTGAATTGCCCAAAATTTTTGATGCCCTCGAAATCAAACGAGACGATGGCAGTATTCTTATTGTTGAATGTCAGCAGCACATTGGTGAACACACCATCCGTGCTATTGCAATGGACAGCACCGACGGGCTGTCGCGCGGCACAAAAGCCTATGCCACCGGTGGTGTTATCCGTATGCCGATTGGCGATCAGGTAAAAGGCCGTCTTATGAATGTGGTAGGCAATACGATTGATGGTATGGAAACACTTGATAATGCCGATGGATACCCCATTCACCGTGACCCTCCGAAATTTCAGCAATTAACCACGACTTCTGAAGTGTTGTTTACCGGTATTAAGGTAATCGACCTGATTGAACCCTATGCCAAAGGGGGTAAAATTGGCCTGTTCGGTGGTGCCGGCGTAGGTAAAACCGTATTGATTCAGGAACTTATCAATAATATCGCAGTAGGTTACGACGGCCTATCGGTATTTGCCGGTGTGGGCGAACGTACGCGCGAAGGGAACGATCTGCTGCGCGAAATGATTGGTGCCGATATTGTGAAATATGGAGCCGAATTCAAGGAATCGATGGAATCGGGTAGTTGGGATTTGAGCAAAGTGGACAAGGAAGCCATTAAGGATTCGAAGCTTTCGATGGTGTTCGGCCAAATGAACGAACCTCCCGGTGCCCGTGCCCGTGTTGCTTTGTCGGGTCTTACCATTGCTGAAAGTTTCCGCGATGGCGACGAAAAAAGCGGAGGCCGCGATATTTTATTCTTTGTCGATAATATTTTCCGTTTTACACAGGCCGGCTCCGAAGTTTCGGCATTGCTGGGCCGTATGCCTTCGGCAGTGGGTTATCAACCTACACTGGCTACCGAAATGGGCGAAATGCAGGAGCGTATTACGAGTACCAAGCATGGTTCGATTACTTCGGTTCAGGCGGTTTATGTGCCTGCCGACGACCTTACCGACCCGGCTCCCGCCACTACCTTTGCTCACCTGGATGCCACTACGGTATTGAGCCGAAAAATTGCCGGGCTGGGTATTTACCCTGCCGTTGACCCGCTCGATTCCTCGTCGCGTATTCTTACCCCTGAGGTGGTAGGGCAGGATCACTACGATACCGCACAACGTGTTATTCAGATTTTACAGCGATATACCGAACTACAGGACATTATTGCCATTTTGGGTATGGACGAACTTTCGGAAGACGATAAAATTATTGTACATCGTGCCCGTAGGGTACAACGCTTCCTGTCGCAACCTTTTCACGTAGCAGAGGCATTTACCAATATCCCGGGTGCTTTTGTGAAAATCGAAGACACCATCAAGGGCTTTAAGATGATTCTCGATGGCGATGTGGATAAATATCCCGAAAATGCATTCCTGCTGGTGGGAACCATCGAAGAAGCCATTGCCAAAGGTGAAAAGATGATTGCTGAAGCACAAGAATAATGGCTATGAAACTTACCATATTATCCCCCGACAAAACACTTTTTGCGGGTGAAGCCAGTCTGATTGAAGTTCCCGGTACCAAAGGACGCTTCCAGATGCTGGTGAACCATGCCCCGGTGGTATCGACCCTTCAGGCCGGTACCATCAGGCTTGTTACCGAAAACGAAGGCGAAAAATTCTTCGAAATTCAAGGCGGAGTAATCGAGAACCACGAAAACACCACGGTTATTTTGGCTGAAGTGTAAACGGTGTTTTTTTATCACAACAAATTTTACCCGAACCGATTAAACCATCACATTGGTTTTTTATCAAAAGTCTTTATTTAAAATTCTTATGAAAAAATTTATTATTGCATGCGGTTTGTTGATTTTTGTTTTTACAAACCTGCACTTGTCGGCACAGGAGGGAAACCGGGGCGGGCGCGACATGCCTGCCGATGGAACAATATCGGGTCAGGTGGTTGATGCAAAAACAAAACAGCCGGTTGAGTACGCAAACATCAGCATTTACTCGGTGCGTGATTCGAGTCTGGTTACCGGTGGTATTACCAATAAAAAAGGCTTTTTTACGATTACGGGTGTGCGATACGGACGTTATTACGGGATTGCTGAGTTTATTGGCTATACCAAATTTAAGATTGGCAATTTTGTGGTGAAACCCGATAGCAAAGATGTAAATCTGGGTGAAATAAAACTTGATATCACTGTCGAAATGCTCGATGAGGCTGTGGTGGAAGCCGAAAATGCACGCGTTGAATATAAACTCGACCGCAAGGTGATTACACCCGACAAAGACCTGAATGCAGCGGGTGGAACAGCGGTTGATGTCCTTGAAAATACTCCATCGGTACAAACCGATATTGATGGTAACGTAAGTATCAGAGGAAGCAGTAATTTTTTAGTAATGATTGATGGCCGTCCCAGTCCCATTCAGGGAAGCGAAGCTTTACAGCAGATACCGGCCGGAACCATACAAAGCATCGAGATAATAACCAACCCTTCGGCTAAGTATGACCCTGACGGTGTGGGCGGTATTATTAATGTTATCCTGAAAAAAGACAAACGGCAGGGAATAAATGGGTTGTTTTCCGCTTCATACGGGTCGTTCAATACCCTGGGAGGCGACTTTCTGGTGAATATGCGGACTACCAATTTTAATTTTTTTGTAGGAGGGAATTATAATGACCGACAGAATAAGGGTAGCAGTTACGGTTTGCAAAAAACCTATGTGACCGACACGCTTACAGTCGAAACTGTATCGTCGCGCAACAGGGGACGTACTGATGGAAAGTTGCGGGCCGGATTCGATTATTTTATTAACCCCAATAATGTACTTACCTTTTCGGGATATGTCGGGCTGGATGGCATGAACAGCGGATCGACCGACTCAATTGAGTCGTATTGGATACGAGAAGGAATTACCGACGACTACCTGAAATATTATAATGTCAATGACTCAAAACACGAAGGCTTGTATTATTCGACCGACCTGAATTATCAGCATAAATTTAAAAAGCAGGGACACGAGATTACTGCATACGCCTATTATGATTTTGATAACGATGATGAAAACAACCATTACACCCAGTATATTGTTGCCGGAAGTCCCGATGAATATCGTACGCTCGAAATTTCGGAAACACAAAACCTGAGGGGACAGGTCGATTATATCCTGCCTTTGTTCAGTGCCGGTAAACTCGAAGCGGGATATCAGGTGAAGCAACGATGGAGCAGCAACGATTATCACTATCAGTTGTTTGACGACAGCCAATGGACTGACAGCCTGCAAAACGATTATGTTTTTAATCAGAACATACAATCGGGTTATGTTACTTTTTCGAATGAAACCGGTAAGTTCGGGTATATGTTGGGTGTACGAAGCGAATATACATCGCGCTTTTTCGATCAGGATGAAGTGCTGGTGCCGGTGAATACCCATTTTACCGATTTTAATATTTTCCCGACCTTGCATTTGTCGTATAAACTGCCGTGGGATATGCAGGCGATGAGCAGTTACAGCCGCAGGGTAAACCGGCCGATGAACTATTTCCTCGACCCGTATCCCGAAGTTACCGATGCCTATAATATCCGCCAGGGAAACCCAATGCTTGAACCCGAATATACCGATGCCATAGAACTAAACCTTCAGAAAAGGTTTAAGAGCAATTTTGTATCGCTTGAAGCATTTTGCCGGCGTACTACCAATAAATTCGAAAGGGTAAAAGTGGTCAGTACCGATAACCCCGAAATTATGATCAGTACTTTCGAAAATATCGGGAAAGATTTGTCGGCAGGTCTCGAACTCACTACCAATGTTAACCTTACTCAATGGTGGAATATGAACCTGAGCGGTGATGGATATTATTACGAGATTATTGCAGAATCGGGAACCAATTCGGCCAGTAACAATACCTTTACCTGGGGCGCGCGCATGAACAATACATTTAAAATTAAGAAAACAGGAACCAGTTTTCAGCTGAGTGGTTTTATAAGGGGTAACAGCATAACCTCGCAAGGTACCAGTAAAGGCATGGGCATGGTTAGCGTGGGTTTCCGTCAGGATTTTATGAAGAATAAACTATCGCTTACATTTAACCTGCGCGATATTTTTGGAACCATGGGTCACGAAGAACTGCAGGAAACGGCACAGTTCTATTCGTTTAACTCGATGAAGCGCAAGTCGCCCACCTTTAATATTACAGTAACCTACCGGCTGAACGATTATAACCGCCGAAAAGATAAAAGCGGCGACCGCGAAGGCGAAGGCGGCGATGAAATGTAAACACGCTGGGTTACACAGCAACTTGACTATAGATAGAAATGGACACCTCGGAAGCCTCAGGTTAGGAATTGACAGATTATTGCAAGGTGTATGGGTGTTGATAATTTGGCCAGTCCCTGATGATTTGCGGAATGCAATGACAGGAAAAATTTGAATTGAAAAAATATTTCAGCCTTTTGAATAATTTACGTAGTAAAAATTTGTAACTTGGTGGCAATAATTTCTTTCCGAAATTCATTTTTATGATTAAGATACACCTTTTGATGTTGACTATGTTCATCGGGTTGTCGTTACATTCCCAAAATCAACATGAACCTGATCCTGGTAAATCCGTAAATACAGATTCTACCACTGAGTCTGATGCCCAAAAATATCCTGCATTTTTGGAAGAATACGATGTTGACGCAGAATTGTCCGATGCCAGAATCAACTTTTTTTCGGTAAATACGGTATATGGCTCAACCGGTTTTTTCGGCAGTATACCCTGCTATATGCTGTGTGATCAAATGTTACCTGTGTCATTCTCAGGAATTATCAAAAATCAGGGTTCCGACGAAATTAATACGGGTCTTTCGGTTCGTGTAATCAGGGATTTCACCGACGAAATATACGAAGGTACCAGCAGCAGCATAACACTTGAATCAGGAATGTCTGATACCTTACATACAGGCGATCCATATTTCGGATTTAACCCGGAAAACCCTGTCAGCTACAGTGTTTTTACTTTCGAAATATCAGCAAGTACTGTGGGTGGCACCGATGGTAACCCCGAGAATGATAAACGGGTGTATCAAACTGCGCTGGATCAATCGGTGTACGCCCGCGACAACCAGCACATTACGGGGCAATGGAGTACGTGTTCTTACGAAGGTCAATCAAATAATGGAGACCAGATTGGTGTGATTTATCCGTTTTTCAAAAGCAGTAAAATTCAAAGTGCCGAAATATTTATTGGTGCTGAAACAGACCCGGGAACAGACTTTATAGCACATTTGTACACCCGTTCAGGGCTTGAAAATGAATTTGTGCTATTGACAAGCAGTGCGTTAATCAATATTGGCGATGCTTCAGAAACAGCGACAATGCTTACCGTATATTTTCAGGATGAAGCGCTGATTCCGGTACTGCCGGGTGATATTACCGAAGTAATGGTTTCGGTTGAATATTTTCTGAATAATCCCGGAAACGGGTTCTTTATTGGTGTAGACAGTACGGCTCCGACATCGGGCAACGAAACCATGATGTTTTTTTCTTCTGGCAATGTTTGGACTACGTTGAATGAAAATTTTGTGCCTTTTATGAGGTTGGTTACCGAATCCTACAACTGCGATATTCCGTTTGACTTAGGTGACGATATAAGTTATTGTGGAAGTAGTGTTACCCTGGATGCAGGAGACGGGTTTTATGCCTACGAATGGAACGGTGTGTCGGGTGGTCGCTATTTAGAGGTTACTGCCGATGCATCGTATGAGGTGCTTGTTACCGATTTTTATGGATGCACTGCCAGCGACTTGATTGAGGTAAGTCTGTACGAAATTCCTGTTCCCGAAATGAGTATGACTCAGGTCAGTGGCAACGGTGTTGCCGATGGAACAGCCAGCGTAAGCGTGACATCGGGAACGGCTGATTTCGGATACTCATGGAGCAATATGGAAACGGGTACTACCATAGTGAATCTGCCTGCCGGAGAATACTGCGTTACAGTGACTGATGCCAACGGTTGTACAGCATCCGGCTGTATTGTTGTTTCAGTTACCAATGTGAACCCGCTTGTTGCCGTGTACTCCCTGCGTGCTTTTCCAATACCTGCAGGTGACCTGATCGCTGTTAATCATGGATCTGATTGCTCGGACATTCGCCTTGTAGATGCCCGTGGCCGAATATATTTCGAATCGAAAACGATAGACAATTCAACCCTGATTGATGTCTCGGATTTGAGTCCCGGATTGTATTTAATTCAATGCACGACCTTACGAGGAACGATTTCGTTGCAGGTGATAATTGAATAAAATCGATATGCCATAAGAGTATCCGGCTTGGATTGCAGTTTCCGCTCAACGGTTTACCTTTCCTGTAAAATTGTAAATATCTTTTTGAAAAATTGATTTTTAGTCAGTGGATTGGTTTTGTAATAAGACTTATATTTAGGCTTTTAAATAAAACGCATGAAGGCTTATCTCGATTTACTCAGCCATGTGATGGATCAGGGCGTTGCAAAAACCGACAGAACAGGTACGGGCACCATCAGTGTGTTTGGCTATCAGATGCGCTTTAATCTGGGCGAAGGCTTTCCGTTGCTCACCACCAAGAAGCTGCATCTGAAGTCGATTATTTACGAATTACTCTGGTTTTTGCGAGGTGATACCAACATCAAGTACCTGAAAGATCATGGTGTGAGTATCTGGGACGAGTGGGCCGCTGCCGATGGTGAACTGGGTCCGGTATACGGACACCAGTGGCGTTCGTGGCAGGCTGCCAACGGGCAGACCATCGACCAGATATCGCAGGTTATTAACTCACTGAAGAACAACCCCGATTCTCGGCGCCATATTGTGAGTGCCTGGAATGTGGGTGAACTTGACCAGATGGCGCTCCCGCCATGCCATGCCCTGTTTCAGTTTTATGTGGCCGACGGCAAGCTTTCGTGCCAGCTGTATCAGCGCAGTGCTGATATCTTTATCGGGGTGCCGTTTAATATTGCCTCCTATGCTATTCTGACCCACATGGTAGCACATGTTTGCGGTTACGAACCCGGCGACTTTGTGCATACCCTGGGCGATGCCCATATTTATAGCAACCATCTTGAACAGGTAAAGCTGCAGCTCACGCGCGAACCCCGGCCTTTGCCAGGTCTGCTGATTAAAAACCGGCGCGAAGATATTTTCAGCTTTCAATTTGAGGATTTCGAAATTATTAACTACGACCCGCACCCTCACATTAAGGGTGCTATTGCCGTTTAACCAAGTCATTGAAGTATGCCATTCTCGATAATTGTAGCCATAGGCGAAAACAACGAAATAGGATTAAACAACGATTTGCTATGGCATTTGCCCGGCGATCTGAAACGCTTTAAAGCCATTACCACCGGCCATGCCGTTATCATGGGTAAACGTACCTACGAATCGTTGCCGAAGCGCCCCTTGCCAAACCGCCGAAATATTGTGCTTAGCGACGACTGTACCGATTGCTTCGAAGGAGCCGAAACTGCAGGCTCTATCGAAGCTGTGATTGCGCTGTGTGAACCTGAGGCCGAGAATTTTGTTATTGGAGGAGGAATGGTGTATAAGCAGTTTTTGCCGATGGCCGACAAATTGTATCTTACCAGGGTGCACCACAGCTACGAAGCTGATGTGTTTTTTCCGGAAATCGACCCGGATGAATGGGTGTTGGTGGATGAGGAAAGCCACCGCGACAATGAACCCGCTTTTACCTATCAGATATTAACCCGAAAAACGAAATAACATGAGAACAATTGTAATTATCAGCCTATTGGCTGCTGCGTTTTTTACGGCATGTACCGTGGAACGCGAAAAACCGCCCACACCCGAAGAAACCGTGAGGGCTATGCAGGAATATATCATGGTGTCGAAAATTTTCTCTGATTCGTTCGATGAGGCGAGCGATGCCGGTAAAGAGTCGGACGAACAACTGGAAGGAAAGAAAGGCCCGAAGTCCGATTTTCCGATTATCACCATTGAACCTTTCGATTTGGTTACGTGGCCTAAAACTATTACTGCCGACTATGGTACCACCAACTACCTGTGTCTCGACGGACGCTACCGCCGTGGTAAGATAGTGATTACCGCCAGCGATTTCTATCGTAACGAAGGGGCAGAATATGTGGTGAACTTCGAGAATTATTACCAGAACGACCATAAGGTGGAAGGTACGCAAAAAGTGACCAATTCGGGGCGTAATAACGATGGTTTTCTGGTATATGGTGTGGTAATCACCAACGGAAAAATCACTACCCCTGAATCAAAAGTCGTGTATTTCAACCAAAATTCGACACGCACCTGGACCGAAGGGGAATCTACGGTGATTCAGCCCTGCGACGATGTGTATCTGATAGCGGGCACGCAGGATGGTGTCAGCTCCGACAGCATTCACTATACGATAACTGTACCTGAGGATTTAAATGTGCTGGTGTGCTGCAAGTGGGTGCGCTCGGGAATTCTGAACATCAATATTGAGGAATTGCCAACAATTAGCATTGATTATGGCGAAACCAATTGCGACAACCAGGCCACGATTAGCTTCGGAGGAAATACCTATCCGGTGAATATGGAGTAGCAACCGTTTGTTTTAGTTGTTGTTTTTGTACCTGTCCTTTAATTGCGTTAAAATACAATGGCGAAGTTTTGGCTTTTAATTCTAGTGATGCCGCTAATTTTTACCGGTACACTGAGTGCACAGAAGAAGTTTTGTTTTATTGTGTTTGATGGCGAAAGCGGACTGGTTATTAACGATGCCACGGTGCAGGTAACGGGTAAACGCAACAAACTGCTAATGCCTGAGCAGGGTGTATTTTCCACACGACGTATTTCTGCGCGTGACGAAATTCATGTCACGAGAAATGACTTCATTACTAAGAGCCTCAAGCGCATTGATTTGGCGAAAAGGGGTGATACGCTGCGGGTATATCTGATACCTAACGAGATGGAAATGCTGAAACGCTTCGATTCGGTTCGGAATGTCATACTGGCCTCACCGCTGAGCGATACACTATATACTGAGAGCATGCAATCGCTTGATGCGCTGGTGCTTTCGCAGATTGATTTCTGTCCGGCGTTGGTGTATCATGGCTGTGAGAGCCTGTGCAGCTGGGGACGCAGCTTTTCAATGTTTTTTATTTTTTCGATCGAAAACGACGGAAGCCTCAGGGCAAAGAAGTTTATCCCGCCGCAAGCCCGTAATTATGTGGTCGAAAAGTATTTCGAGAACCTGATACTCAGTTTTCCGGTTGTTGTTTTAAGCGAAAAGCCTTCCCGGTCCAATTCAAAGTCGGTGTCGGTACCGGTAACAGTGCGGTTTAGGTAAGGCAGGGTTTCCTGATACACAAAACCTTCAACGATTTGGTGGCATTTGAGTCAGGTGTTCAAATTGTTCAACATTTAAAACCGTGTCATCTTCGCATGGTATGAATGTGGAATGTTGCTTTGTACGAAAATTCACAGTCACTTTTCTGATAAAAACAGTGTTAACAATCATGAATCCGATTTTTGATGTTATAATTGTATGATGATTATCAGAAATATTATTGGTTATTTCAAGTTCCCGAAAGCCTCATTATGGATTTTTGGCTTGATGCTGCTGTTAATTCTTTCGCGTTTTGCCATGCTGAATGTGCAAAACTGGAATAGCGGATATATCAGCAACGGAATGCCCGGGCCGAAACTGGCCATCGACAGCGAACGCTATATATCGGCTGCCGAAAACATGAGTAAGGGTGTTGCGCTGCAGGGACGTGAGTATCAGTTTGCCGGATATATCGGTCTGCTTGCCATAATTAAAACCTTGAATCTGAGCCTCAA
>JAKQPY010000243.1:0-8228 GCA_029564465.1 Bacteroidota bacterium
GTTTTCTTCCATCAACAACTGCCCTGAGGTCGAATAAATTTTAATATTATACCCCGCCGACCCATTCCCATTGGGCAATACAATGCGAATTTCGTCAACCGCCGGGTTCGGATACACTTCGGCCTGTGGCATACGAATATACTGTGGCAGGTAGCTGTCGCCGCAATGCGGGTTGCAGCCTTCGGCATCGAGGCAGCCGCACGAGTCAACCTTTATTGCCAGCGCACTTTGTATGCCATTGGGAAACATCGCCCCCGGGTCGCTGCTGAATTCGCCCGTAAGCATAAAACCTCCGTCGCTGGTGCGGCTCATACCGTACAGGCTCGTTTCGCTGTAAGTGGGGTCGTTTTCGGGAAACACCCGGTAGCTGCGCAACCAGGCACCCCGGCCGTTTGGAAAAATTTTTACCAGCACGCTGCGATAACCACTCAAACTCTGCAGCAATAAATACATAGTTCCATCGTCGGTTTGCAGGCAGTCGTAAATAACATTATAAGTGCGTATTGCTATCCCAAAATCAACATACAAATCTCTTTCGTTACTCAATTCGGCATAGCTACCATAATCGGTAAGCTTGGCTATTCTGATGGTATTCGACAGGTTGTTTTGCAACAATGTACTGGTAATTCTTTGTGGATCGGTCCACACCACATAATAATTGCCATCGGGCGCATCAAACACACGCGGACGGTAAGTGGCAATTGAATCGGGTCCTATCACATAGCGCCATTGCTCATTCCCCTCCGCATCAGTTTTTACCAGACAGGCTTTTACCTTTTTGGGGTACAAATAGGTCATATCCTGCTCGGTGCTGATAATATAGCCTCCATCGTGTGCAGGGTGTAGTTGGTAGGGGGTCATTACACAGTTATTCGGGCGGGTATAATCCTTGTACGAAAACGAACCATCCGATGGGTCGTAAACACCAAAAAAAGTACGAACATTAGCTTCCAGCGAATATTGTACATCACCAATTAAATAATATTTTGTCCCCAATTTATAATGAGCGAATATTCTGGCTGATTTTCCACCAAAGCTATTCCTAAAATCCTTTATTGAATCAATTTCTTGCATATTGTCAAAAAAAGCCAATAAAGGAAATAAGTAATAATCCTTTGAATATTTTTTGTAACAACCACTTACCAAACTTAATTCAGAATTCGAAGAATGATTCAGTTTTGTATAAGTTGAAAACGAAGCTATTGTATCGTTAAAGTATTTTTTTGACCCCAAGAAATTTCCATAATAATCTATTGAATCAAATATTATTGTTCCATCAATTCCAGTAGTATAAATCGTGGTATCTAAACCGACAATTAAATATCCGTTAGTAATTTCTGTTGAATAATAAAGCATAATTCCATTGTAAAGATTGTAAAACCGTTCTTGAGCAATCAATAACATTGGAAAAATTATTAAGAATAATATACCTATTAACTTTTTCATTTTTCAATAGTTTATGGGCAGTATAAAAGGTTTATATACCGCCCATGTTAATAATATCTCTATCGTTTTATGCTAATCGGGCTGCTTCCTGCAAGCGATTTGCCCCGGAGCAGGCTTACATGATATTGTCCGTCAATAAACTCGTCGGTTCTTACAATTACAACATCCTGCAAATGCTTCAATTCCTTTGTTAACACAGTTTTACCAAGCATATCCGCAACCGGCAGGCCTGTGTCAAAAGCCATTCTTCTCATTTTCATCAGATTTTACAGTGCAAGATACAAAATTCTCATTGTAAAAATCACAAAAATCCTTTCAGTAGCAGAACCTTGTTGAATTGTCAGTCACCCCTTCTGTATTCTGTATTCTGTATTCTGCCTCCTGTTCCCCAATCCTTTCAATCCAAACCGAGTAATAACCCGAACAGAACCAAAATCTTCCTACAATGTCTCGAAAATTTCGAGTTCGCTGAAGAAGAAGCAGCTTTCGTGATAGGCATTTTCGTCGCTGTCGCTACCATGCACGGCATTGGCAGTAATCGAAGTCCCGAAACGATAGCGGATGGTGCCCGGCTCGGCCTTTGCCGGATCGGTACTGCCTATTAGCGCGCGGTAGTCGTTCACTGCGTTTTCCTTCTTTACAATGGCAACGGCTATCGGTCCCGACGACATAAACTCGGTAAGTGTATCGAAGAAGGGACGCTCCCGGTGAACCGCATAAAAGCGCTCGGCCTGCTGGCGTGTAATTACAGTAATTTTTAATGCAACAATATGAAACCCGCTATCGGTTATCGCTTTAAGTATCGGTGTAAGGTGCCCGTTTTTAAGCGCATTAGGCTTAATCATGGTAAACGTGTAATCTCCTCTTTCCATAGTATATTGGTTTAGTTTATAATCCCAGCATCAGACCTGCCACACCAAACAGCAGACCGACAACCACATTAATCAGTTTGGCAACCACAAAACTGCGTTTCGATTCGGCAAACAGAGGCAATGCTCCATGACCATCCTGCACAATACTGTTGGCAAACAAAATACTCAGCGGGATGGTTCCACTCACGTAAAGCGATAAGAAAAGCAAATGCGGCCCCGATTCGGGAATAATGCCCACCAGTACCGCCAGCAGCAGAATCAGATACAGATTGGCCGAAATCCAATGACTGAAATCGGTGTAATGCAGCAACAACTGTATGGCTGCCAGTGCAAAAAGCGTCCACAAAAACACCTTCAGAAAGTGCTTTTTTATGATGTGTTTGATGATATGGTCTTTTAAAAAGTGCTCGGTACTGGCTGCCGAAATTATGAACCCCAGGGCAGCGGCAACGGCCAGACTTATACCCAGCCAGTTTATTTCTCCATCGTGTGCATGTCCTTCGTGGCTTGCCCCGTCATGCTCCTGATGTTCGCATTCTTCGGTGTGTTGGTGGGTGTCGGTTTGTACGGTGGTGTTAATTGAGGGCATCATCACATTGTGGTTGTGCTCTACCAGTCCCACAAAAGGCGCAACAATAAAAAAGCCGAAAACCAGCAGGGCAATCATGCGCTGCCAGGTTAGCCTGAAATTCTTCAGACTCAGGTCTTTAAATAAGCGTGGCCGGCTTTCGTTTTCGTGCAGGGTAAAACAGTATTCGTCTTGAATAAATTTCGCCGACTTCTTATAGAACTTATCAATCAGAATCCCGGTTACCACAGCCACAAGACCCGTCCCGAAAATGATAATAAATGCTTCACGGGGAATCAATGCCAGCATCATAAAAGTTTCGTCGCCACTGGTTGCAATAAGTGCGGCCGTAAGAGCCCCAAAACTGAGAAGACGGTGGGTGTACAACGATACAGCCGTATAGGTTCCCAGGCATCCCGGAATCATCCCAAGCACCGTGCCGGCAATAACCTGACCCACCGGTGACTTCTTCAAACGGTTCATCCAGTTTCCGCGCGAGAGTACATTCACATACTCAATCAACATCATCATGGTAATCACAAAACCTGTAACCAATAAGGTCTGCTGCAATACCATTTTCGCCAATTCAATCATAACAATCCTGTTAACAATTTGCGTTAATCCTTGTTCACCTGCACTGCAATAATCCGTATTTTTCTTTCGGCCGAAGCCAGCGGGCTGAATACCGAATTGCGCCTGTCGTTGGGGTCATCGCTTACACCCGTGCGCACCATGGTTTCACCAAATGCCACCCGGGTAATTATTATTTTCCCTTCTTCCTCATAAGGCACAAAGAACCCGTTATCGTAAGTCCTGAAAAAATTCTCGAGGCTCGAAATGCGTCGCTTTGCCAGCGCATTGTTATACTCGGTGGTGTTCAGCGGACTTGTGTATCCCTTGATGGTGATAATAATCAGCTGATCTTTAAGAACAAGCTCTTTTAACAATGCAGCAAACTTCAGTAGTTTCTGATATTCGCCCGTTACATCGTTGTCGAAGAAGCGGGCAACGCTATCGGTCAATGCGGTTTTTTCGCTGCTGCGATAGCCTTTCGAAAATTCGCTTTCGAATTGCTTTTGCTTGTTTAAATAAGCATCATAGGCCTCCGAATAATTTATCGATGTAACCGTATCCCAGGTATTCGGGTTGGGGTGGTCGTTGTCGAAATACAGCGTAATCGGAATCAGCTCCGATGCTTCGAGCCGGAGAATGTTCACCTGTTGCTCTACAATGATTTCGGGCGGGATTATTTTCTCGGTTTCATGCACAAAAATATCGTTGCAGCAGCTCTGGTGTTTCAGTGCGCGTGCTTCCTTTCGGTTGCTGCTCAAAAAGGCCAGCCCACGCTTGTAATCCTGAAAATAGTACAAATCGTTCTGACCGCTGTTTGCCGGATAGCCCATGTTTACCGGCTCCTGCCAGATGGTGAAATCGGTTTTCGAGCGGTAAATGTCGTAGGCGCCCAGCCCGATAAACCAATCACTGCTGAAGTATAGGGTCGAATCTTTGGTGTTGTAAAATGGGCATAATTCATTGCCGGGCGAGTTAATCACCGATTTCAGCCCAAAAAATGCAATATAGGCGTTATCCACCTCAGGTGGAACGCCTGCCACCCGGGCACGATCGGCTTTCAAGTTCTCATCCAGAAAAGTGTACCAGATGTCGTATCCGCCCAAACCACCGGACCTGTCGGATGCAAAAAACAGAATGTCCTTTGCGTCAGAATGTACCAGCATCGCTTGTGTATTATTGGAATTGCTGTCGTTCACCACTGTGCACATGGCACGTGCTTCACCAAATTTGCCATCGCTGTAAGCACTCATCATAACTAAGCTTTTGCTGCCGGGCTCAACACTTTTGCGTGTGAAAAACAACATTTGCGTTTCGGGGTCAAAATACGGACCTGCGTTGTGATACCCGGGGCTGTTTATTGCGTCAGGCAGCAGCACAGGTGTACCCATTCTTCCACCTGCGTAAGGTGTCATATAAATGGCCGAAACAAAATCGGCAGTGCTGTCGGCGGTCGAAGGTTTCACCGACGAAAACAACATCATCGAATCAACAAAAGTGCTCGCTCCAAATTCGCTGTACAGCGAGTTTACCATCGTGTCGGCAGGCTCTATCATCAGTCCTGTGTGGTTATACTTCAGGGCGATGGCCTTTTCGCAATACACAATTTCCTGTTTTGCCTTGCGGGTAAAATAGCTCGTCGAATCGAGGCTGTGTTGCCGGTAATAGCGCGTAAAATAAAACTGTGCCGAAAAATAATCCTCGCTCGATTTCAGCATGGCCGCCAGATAAAACTCAGCCAGCGGGAAGCGCTTCGAGGCATTCTCACTCACAAATTTATAATGCGGAATGGCCTTCATGTAATCGTTATCGAGGCGGTAGGCTTCACCGGCTTTGTAGTGCACATCATACAGCCTTTTATCGAGTTTAATCGCATCCTCATACAGCCGGGCTGCTCCGTAATAATTCTGCTTTTCGAACGCCAGATCGCCCGACTTGATAATGCTGTTCAGGCTTTGTGCCCGAATGCACCATGGCACGAGTACCAACAATATGAGAAGCTGTATTTTCTTCATTACATGAATTCGGGGCATTTACGGTAATACGATGGTTCGAAGGTGCGCGGACGCTGATAAATATACACCAGCGACAATTCAATTCCCCCGCGTCCGCGGCTGATGGCCGACAGTTTCGACAGGTTTAGGTCGTAGCTCAGTGTCAGCCTGATATCCTGATAGTTTACACCCATCATCAGAATACCACTGTCGAGTGCTCGCATGGCCAGTCCGCCAAACACGTACTTCAGCCCCAGCGGATTATACATGATGCGAACCATCGAACCCAGGTTGGCCTCCATGTATCCTTCCTGATGCATATACAGCACGAAGGGGTCGAGCCAGAGGTCGTCTTTTATGTTCCATTCGGCCGAGGCATGATACACAAACTTACGTGGCAGCCGTATCTGGCTGTTCTCGTCGAACGACTTCACCGGCTCGTTAATATGTTGCAGCGAAAAACCAACCTGATACAGCAATCCGGCATTGCGAAGATAGCGCATACTCACACCCGCCGACACGTCAAAATAGCGCAGCGTGCTGCTTTGCAGAAGTTCGTTGTGGGGCAGATCGGGGTTAAACTGTCCGTTGGAATACTGGTTGCCAAAATTCAGCAGGTTAATGTTGAGGCCATGCACCGTATAGGCTCCGTTGGCTGCCACCGAGGCAAACAGGCTGCTGTCGCGCGTCAGTGGAAAATGCCAGGCACCCAGCAGTTTCACCTGATTGGTGGTAAAGTTCCCGTCGCCCGCCTTGTCGGTATTCAGCAGCAGTCCGGCGCCCAAAAACGAGCCTTTTATCACCGGCGACCTGAAATTCCCGTCAACCGATACCGAAAACGTGCTGTAAGCATTCGCAAACGACTGCCATTGACTTTTGTGATTACTCACCGCCCTCAGGTCGCCTTCGAACGATCCCGTAAGGGCAGGGTTAAGGTTGAGCGGACTAAACAAAAACTGCGTGAAATGAATGTCCTGACTGTTCGCCCACAACGGAATCAGACAGATAGCCCACACAATGGCAGTAATATGATAATACATTCGTTTCACCCTCTTTTCTTTCAAATTCAAATGTACAAAATAAAATCAATACAATATGCAAACTCCCCCCACATTCTGCAAAAACCGGTCATGCAAGATCCCGAATGACATTTCAATCTGTAGGCATATATATCACCAATCCCCAATAAATATTTTTCATTATCGTGCAATATAGTCGAAACTAATCAGTAAGTTTACCCTCAAATTTAGCAAAGTATCATTTGATGACTTTTGTCCATAAACAATTAAAAGGTCAAATAATGCAAGCCAATATTTTATGAAAACAACGAGCTAAATAGTAATAAGAAATAGAATAGTAGGATGCGGTTTTTGAAAACGAGTTAGTAATAACAATAATAGTAACACATACAATTTCGAATTTATGGGTAAGAAATTGACAGTTTTCATGATAGATGGTACTGAATATGGTCCAAGACTTGGTGAGATTGGAAATTGGGTTGGTAAAGCTATTTATAGTCCAAGAGCATCAGTAAATAAAATTATATCAAGACCTGAATTTGACAATCCAGGAATTTACTTTCTCAAAGGAGATCCAACTGAAGACGCTTTTGATGAAAAAATTTATATCGGCGAGGCTGAAAACATAAGAACAAGAATAAAACAACATTTAAGTGACCCAAGCAAAGATTTTAAAGAACTAATATTTTTTATCAGTAAAGATGAATTGCTGACCAAGACTCAGATTAAATATTTGGAATCGAGACTTATTCAGTTAGCATTAGAAGCAAAAACTGCACAAATCGATAACGGTAATTCTCCAAGCATTCCGACACTTCATGAAGCTGATATTTCAGATATGGAATACTTCTTGGAACAGATGAAGCTTATATTACCGGTAATGAATTTCAGGTTTCTAATATCTTCGACTGTCAAAGCCAAAGACCTTAATGATCAGATAAGTAAGAATATTGAACATGAGACCTATTTTATAAAAACAAAAACATATAAAGCATCAATGATTGAAACTGATCAGGGTTATATTGTATTAAAAGGAAGTGAAGCGAAAAAGGAATTATCAACTTCATGTACAGACACCTATCGTAATATGAGAAAAAAACTTTTAGAAACGAAGATACTTGTTGAAGTAAGTGACAAACTTGTATTTGCTGAAGATGCAATTTTTAATAGCCCTAGTGCAGCGTCTAATATGGTATTAGGCCGAAATTCAAATGGTTTTACAGAATGGATTAATAAAGCTGGAAAAACTTTTAAAGATATTCAAGAGAAAATAATAAATAACTAATGCCATTTTGCCGAAACAGAATTTTTTTAAATAATTATAAAGTCAACTATTGATTTTCCCTCGTTAACTAAGTCATTCCCCTACAACTCACAAGCAAACCTATTCCCGAGTGTCGATTTATTTTCAAAAAAGACTGTTCAATAAACCCTACGACATCATGGTATTGCCAATTAAAAATTCAAATGACACACTTTTGGGGACACTCTTGTAACCAAACAATAATATCGCAACAATAGCCTCCGTGATCCCAACCATTACCACCGTTATCCCCTCAATTTCTTCCCGAAATCTTATCAAAAACATTTTTCAGGCTCGAAAATACTTACTTACTTTGCCTTGCATGAACAAAAAACTAAACATACTATTCGGAGTGCTCATCCTGCTCCTGTTCGTTCCCCTGGCGCAGGAATACTTTCACATGTTCAGGCTTACACCGCTGCAGGGCGCCTGGGTGCCTGCCCAAAAACCTTCGAT
>JAKQPY010000254.1:0-1888 GCA_029564465.1 Bacteroidota bacterium
GCCATGCTTACCGGTGTTTCGGTTGGTCTGGCTGCCGTGGTGCTTAAAAACTCGGTTCACTTTATCCGTTTGCTGGTTGTTAAATGGTTTCCCGCTGCCAGCGAAAACTATCTGTTTATTATTGCTCCTGCCATAGGGATACTCCTTGCGGTGTTGTTTGCCCGTTATATTATCCGCGAGAAGCTATCACCCGGTATAGCCATGGTATTGCGCAGCAAGGCAACGCAAAAAGGGAAAATACCAAAACACAATATGTTTTCGCATGTGATTGCCAGTGCACTTACGGTTGGTTTTGGTGGTTCGGTGGGTCTCGAAGGACCTATTGTTGCTACCGGCTCGGCTATTGGCAGCAATATCGGAACCCTGTTTCATCTGAAACAAAAACAAATAATTCTGTTGCTGGGATGTGCATGCACCGGAGCTATGGCTGCCATTTTCAAAGCACCGGTAGCTGCCATTGTGTTTGCGCTCGAGGTAATCATGCTCGACCTCACTATGTCGTCGCTCATACCCCTGCTGCTGGCTTCGTTGTCGGCGGTGCTTACCTCCTACCTGTTCCTGGGAAATAACGTTATTTACTTTGTTGAGAAGATCGATCCTTTTTTCATGCGGGATATTCCTTTCTATTTGGTGCTGGGCATATTGGCTGCTTTTCTTTCGGTCTATTTTTCGAAAGTATATATTTGGGGTCATCATTTTTTCGGAAAAATAGATTCCTGGATAAAGCGTTTTGTTGCCGGTAGTATCATCCTTGGTGTTCTGATTTTTTTATTCCCATCGCTGTATGGCGAAGGCTACGAAATTATCAACTCGACCCTGCATGGCAACACAGGTGTTTTGTTCGACAATACTTTTTACTATTCCATTTCGAACCACATTCCGGTTATCGTTGGTGTTTTTCTGCTCGTGCTGATGCTGAAAGCCTTTGCCACCGCAGTAACTTTTGGGGCAGGTGGTGTTGGTGGCATTTTTGCTCCATCGTTGTTTCTGGGGGCTAATCTGGGTTTATTTGTTGCACAGGTCAGCAGGTGGCTGGGCTTCGAAGTTTCTTACACGAATATGGCGTTGGTAGGAATGGCCGGAACGATTGCCGGAGTAATTCATGCACCCTTTACCGCCATCTTCCTCATTGCTGAAATAACCGGTGGATACTCATTGTTCATCCCGCTGATGCTCGTTTCGACAGCTTCGTATATGATTACAAAACTGTTTATGCCCAATTCGCTGTACACCTACCAGCTTGCGCGGCGCGGCGAACTGGTAACCCACCACAAAGACAAGGCGGTTCTGTCGATGCTGAAAGTTGACCAACTGATTGAAACGAATTTCATCTGTGTAAAGGGCGGCAACACGATGCACGAACTGGTACATGCCATTGAGCGTTCCACCCGTAATATTTATCCGGTGATTGACGATGACGGCAAACTCGAAGGGATTGTGTTCCTCGACCACATCAGGCACATCATGTTTAAGCAGGAATTATACGACACAACCTATGTGAGCGACCTGATGTTTATGCCCGAGCCTCTGGTGAATGTTAACGAAACGGTTGAAACGGTAGCCGAAAAATTTCAGGAATCAGGCAACTACAACCTTCCGGTGGTTGACGACGATATGAAATATGTGGGATTCATTTCGCGGGCTAAAGTATTTTCGAACTACCGAAGGCTGAGCAAGCATTTCTCCGAGGAGTAAAGCTTGAAGTAAAACCTGTTTTTCAATCAGAACTTTTAGATATCTCCTTATAAGTCAAGGCTGAAATATCAGAAATAATCTTTACCAATTTATCGAAATCGGTTCCCAGGGTCATCACACACAGTAAATAGGGTCTTCCTTCGAAATAAACAATGCCGCAATCGTGAAGTTGCTTGATGTTTGAATCGGGATA
>JAKQPY010000260.1:0-22162 GCA_029564465.1 Bacteroidota bacterium
CCCAGTAAACCCGGGCCTTTGGTAAAAGCTACCGCATGAATCTGCGAAACATCGATTCCTGCCTTTTTCAGTGCAACATCAACCACCGGTACGATGTTTTGCTGATGTGCACGGCTGGCAAGTTCAGGAACTACACCACCATATTGTGAATGAATGGCCTGCGATGCAATAGCATTCGAAAGAAGTCGGGTCCCATGCAACACGGCGGCTGAGGTGTCGTCGCACGATGACTCAATGGCAAGTATGTAAGGCTTATTAACCATAATCAGTTGGCAAAAATATAATAATTGACCGAAATTTGATTTTCCTCATTCTTTTTCTGATTAGATTTGTACTTTAAAATAGGGAATTTTGATTTGGTTCAGACTTAAAAGAACATTGTCGGGTTTGATTTTCTGGCTATTGCACTATATTTTGCTGATAGCCATTCTGTTGCAATTGCCTTCGGTTCAAACATTCCTTACCCGCAAAGCCATCGACTACGTTGCCAAGACCTATGATCTGAAAGTTGATATTAAGAAAATCTATGTTAAGTTTCCGTCGAAAATTGTTTTTGGCGATGTGTTTCTGGCCGATAATAATGGCGACACCCTGATATATGCTGACGAAATGTTTACCCGGATAGCGGCTATCAAGGTACTTGACAGTAAAGTTTATATCGACCGCATTACATTTAAAAATGCATTCGTTAACATGTACATCGATACGGCCGGTGTAAACAATCTTGATTTTTTGCTTGAAAAATTCAGTTCCGATGACACCAGTTCTGGTGGTGGCTTCGATTTATTCTGCAACGAGTTTGAATTTGAGTATTCCCGGTTTAAATACCGCGATTATACTGCCCCAACCCTTGAAAAAGGCTTCAACGCATCCGATATTGATTTGGATGGAATCAATGTCTGGATCAGCGATTTTCAAATGTATGGCGATACGATTGAACTTGACCTCAACGAATTGAATTTCTGGGATAAAAGCGGCCTTACACTCGATGAGCTTTCGGCACATATCATTTATCACCCGAAAGGCCTGATAATGAATGATTTTGTTTTTCGTACCGATGAGTCGATTCTGTTATCGCGAAGTTTGAGTTTGCAGGGAAGCGATGATGAGTGGATGAGTGATCCTTTTAATAAACTTAGCGTTGACATTTCGATTGATTCATGCCATATTGCATTTTCTGATATTGCCCTTTTTATGCCTGACATCATGCCTGCCGACGAATCGTTTGCATTTTCGGGGCATATAAAAGGGAAGCTTTCGGATGTTAAGCTAAAAGATCTGAATTTTGCCTATGCCGACAACACCCGCTTATATGCCGATATAAGCCTGAACAATCTGCCCAATCCTGATGATATATTTATGTTTGCCGATATTTCGGCTTTTTCGGTTTCCACTATGGAGGCCGAGCGGCTGATGCAATGTTTTACCAATGATTCTACAGCGCGATTGCCGAAGAATATTCACAGCCTGGGTACGATTAGGTATCAGGGTAATATCACCGGAATGCTCAGTGATGTGGTAAGTTTTGGTTCGTTGAGCAGCGATGCGGGTAGCCTGAAAACCGACCTTGCCTTCACGATGGACAGCGAAATGAAGAATTATGGTTTCAGGGGAAAGGTCGAAATGTATGATATACAACTAGGAAAAATACTGGATGACGAAGAGACTTTTGGTGCCGTTACATTAAAAGCCAGTGTGGACGGGAAGGCTGATAATGCAGGAAATTTTGATATCAGCCTCGAAAGTAAAATTGATTATTTGGGTTTAATGGGCTACACGTATCAGAATATTGATGTCAACGGCGATTTCAGTAACGACCTGTATATGGGAGAATTGTTGGTGAATGACCGAAACCTGAAACTCAACCTCAGCGGAAATTATAACACCGGAATGGGAACCCCAATTGCTGTTTTAAATATGGAAGTCGATGCCAATCTGGGTGAAATTTTGGTTGATACAAGCCTGCATTCAACAATAAAGATGAAGATGGCTGCCGATTTCCGCGGCGAGCTTACTGAGTCGGTGGTAGGCAAGCTGCTTGTCGATGACATGGAAATGTCGTACGGGAAACACCGTATCGATATGGAAGCACTTCGTATTCAGGCAAGCGAAGACAATGCAGGGCAGCACCTTTCGGTACGGAGCGATTATCTGGATGCCAATATCGACGGAAAATACAATTTTGTTGAACTGGCTCAGTATTTTGGTTCACTTGCAGGCAATTATCTGCCGGTTTTTATTGGTAGTGACCTGCAGGAGCCGGAGTGGGACAAAAACACATTTGCATACACTATTTCGCTGAAATCATTAAATAAACTGACTCAGGTATTTTTGCCCAATCTGGATATTACGGATGATATCAATATCGATGGAAAAATCGAATCGGGTAAACATACCTTTACTGCCAACAGCGACTTCCCCGAAATACGCTACGACTCTATTTCTGTCGGAAATTCGCGTTTCGAAATGGTCGGTTCAAACAGCAATTTAAAAATTCAGATAAGTACGAAATCTATTAATACTGATCATCTTAATCTTTTGAATAATCTGGATTTGACACTTTCAGCCGAGAACGACAGTGTCTTTTTGGGTTTGCAATGGGACGACCGGGGTGAGGTTGATTATTCAGGCGATTTTTCGTTGTCGGCGATTTTCAGGAACGAAAGACCAGATGCAGCCCTCCCGGTGATTTACGCAACCATATATGATTCCGAAATTAATATCGACAATAAAAACTGGAAGATTGGCGAAACGCCTATTAAAATCGATAGTACCGAAATTGCTATCGAAGACTTTGTAGTTACCTATGGTAATCAATCGCTTCGCGTAGCCGGTTTTATTTCGGAAAACCGCGAGAAATTATTGCGATTTTACATCGAAAACACCCAGTTAAACAATATCAACCCGATAATTGCAGAAACAGGCTACTCGCTTGATGGCGTTCTTACAGCCAGTGGCAGGTTTTCGGGTTTATATGAGAATCCCTTATTTAAAATCAGTGCCAGCGTTGATCAATTGCAGGTAAATAAAGAAAAATTCGGGCGCTTTGATGTTACGGCCGATTGGTTGAACAATCAACAAGGTCTCCGGTTGATGGGCTCGAATCCTTTCCTGAAATTCAACGGCAACTATTTACCCTCAACCGATTCTTTAAATATGACGGTAGATATCGATAATTTTAAATTTGAGGTACTTGAACCCTATCTTAACACGGTCGAAATCAGTAATACAAAAGGGTTTATCGATGGGAGCATTCATATCACCGGCAAGCCTTCCGATCCGCAGGTTAACGGATTTCTTGATTTCGAAAGGGCTCAGCTGACCTATGACTATCTGAAGTTATATGCCAATCTGAACGACACCGTGTGGATAACTCCGAATTCAATTCTGTTCAACAAATTCACAGTGAAAGATGCCGAAGATAATGTGGGCATTGTAAATGGCGGAGTGTATCACAATAAGTTTGACGATATAAAATTCCGATTTGATATCAATGCGAAGAAGCTGAAAATGATGAACACAACCGAAGTCGACAATAGTTTGTTTTATGGAACGGCTTACGGAACCGGCAGCATTCAGGTGCAGGGAAACCTGTCGGCTTTTGGAATCGATGTGACGGTAAAAACCGAACCGGGAACCACCTTTGTTCTTCCGATGACCGAAAGCTACGAAGCCAGCGAAAATACAATCCTCACGTTTATTAAGAAGGAAAATCCGGACGATGATATTACCAGCCTTACCGAAAAGGAATCCGATATGTCGTATTACCTCAATATGGATATTGAACTTACGCCCGATGCCGAGGCTCAGATTGTTTTCGATCCGAAAGTAGGCGATATGATTAAAGCAAATTGTCGCGGGAACCTGAACATATACTACGATTCTAACGAAGATTTTAAAATGATAGGTGAGGTCGAAGTGGTTAAAGGAAGTTATTTGTTCACCCTGGAGAATATTATAAATAAGCGTTTCGAAGTGGAAGAAGGAGGAACAATTGTCTGGAACGGTGACCCTTATGATGCCGTGATGAACCTGAATGCAGTTTACCGTTTGCGTGCTCCTTTATGGGACCTGATGATGGCCATCGATTCGAGCAGCACCTATAAAAAGCTGACCAACATCGAATGTCATATAAATATGTCGGGAAGCCTGATGACGCCTGATATTACATTTGACATCAGAATCCCGAATGCCGACGAAAAAGTGCTTTCACAAATCAACAATATGTCGGCAGATGAGAAAAACAAACAGCTGTTGTATTTGCTGATTATGAACCGATTCTTCACCCCTGAGAACATGCGTACCGATTATGCACAGCAACGTTCCGGTAGCAGTGCAGTAGGTAATACGGCCAGCGAACTGCTGTCGAATCAGTTAAGCAACTGGTTGTCGCAAATCAGTAAAGATTTTGATATAGGTGTGAAATATCGTCCGGGCGATGAGATTTCGTCGCAGGAACTCGAAGTGGCACTTTCGACGCAGTTGCTCAACGACCGGATTCTGCTCAACGGTAACCTCGGAGTTGGTCAGCATCAATCGCAGACCAGCGATATTGTCGGTGATGTGGAAGTGCAGGTTAAAATCAATAAAAAAGGGAATCTCAGGGTGAAAGGTTTTACCCGTGCCAACAACGATATCAACATGGAATATGGCCCATATACCAATGGATTCGGTATTTTCTTCACCGACGATTTCAACACAGTGGGTGAACTATTCCGAAAAATGTTCAGGTGGTTTATTCCTGATAAAGAAAAAGACAATAACAAGACATCGAAAGACAAAAAAACAAAAACGGTGTGGCCTCACGAAACCCCGTCAGAAACTATGCTTTTAAATAGTTTTTTCCTGAAAAAATCAGGATAATGTTATTGTTTTCACATTAGATTTGCCGTTTAATTTCCTGAAGAATAATTTTAAATGGCAGCCTGATGAGCCTGCATTGTGAAAGTCGGATTATCGATGTTTCGCGAGATCAAAAATCCCACGGTTTCCATTGTTTTTCTAGGAAGATAACAAAATTATTTAACCCTTTAAACACGTTAGCATGAAATCAAAAGCGCTGAAGATGATGCTTGTCATCTTTTTAATGTGTGTATTCCCATTGTTAACCATGGCTTCGGGGCATTCAGCCGGAGGTCATGAACTGGGAGGAATACGAATTGAGTTTATTCTTTTTGCCTGCACCCTGGTTTGTGTGGCTTTGTTTCACAAAAAGACATTCCAGGTAGCCATTATCGGATTGAGTGTCATTGTCTTGTACAAACTGTTTTTCACTGCAGGTTATTCCTGGGGTTCTCATTTTCTTGGCGACAACTCGTTTGTCGATCAGATTTTACACAAAGATATGCGCCAGGGAGAATGGGGTATTTTGCTTAACCTCCTGGGTTTATTGCTTGGGTTTGCGGTACTGGCCAAAATTTTTGAAGAGTCGGGAGTCCCCGAATTATTACCACGTTATCTGGCTGATGACTGGAAAGGCCCGTTTATGCTTCTGGTTTTTGTGTTTATTCTATCATCGTTTCTCGATAACATTGCTGCCGCAATGATTGGGGGTACCATTGCGTTGGTTGTTTTCAAGAACAAGGTGCATATTGGTTATATTGCCGGTATTGTGGCTGCCAGCAATGCGGGTGGTTCCGGCAGTGTGGTGGGTGATACCACCACCACCATGATGTGGATTGACGGCGTTTCGGCACTGAATGTGGTTCATGCTTATGTTGCGGCATTTGTTGCCCTGATAATTATCGCATTTTTTGCTTCCCGCCAGCAGGATAAATACCAGCGAATCGTGAAGGATGCCAATCCCAATGTGAAGATTGATTATGGAAGATTACTCATTGTAGTGTTGATATTAGCAGGCGCTATTGCATCAAACATACTCTATGACATGCCTGCATTGGGGGTTTGGATAGCCATTATACTCGGAGCTACATTCCGCAAAATTCCATGGCACGAGGTGGGAGCTTCCATCAAAGGTTCTATATTCCTGTTGTGCCTTGTTACTGCTGCGTCGCTGATGCCGGTAGAAACACTGCCCGATGCTTCGTGGCTTACTGCTTTTATTCTGGGTTTTGTGTCGGCTGTTTTCGATAATATTCCTCTTACGAAACTTTGCTTACAACAAGGACACTACGACTGGGGTATGCTGGCATACACCGTGGGCTTTGGTGGCTCGATGATTTGGTTCGGATCGTCGGCCGGGGTGGCTATTACCAATAAGTTTCCTGAAGCCCGCAATGTGGGACTTTGGGTTCGCAAGGGCTGGCATGTTATCGTGGCATATATTGCCGGATTTTTCCTCTTATACCTTATTATGGGATGGGAGCCTGCATCAAATAAAGAACATACTGAACCCGCCAAGGATTGTAAGGTTAGCGACTGTCCGGTAAAAGCCAAGGCCCTCGAAGCCGAAAACACTGCTACACTTCAGGCGGAAGAATAAAATTTATTAGGCCTTAATTAAAGCGTTTGTGAAATTATGTTTAACAGCATGGTTTTGTAAGCGCTTTTAAATATTCTACCAAACAGTTGCTAATTCGTTAACACAGGTACGTGCCAATAAAAATGTTGACAGCTGTTTTTTAATTACCTCATCCGGGCATAGGGTAAATCACTTTTAATTACCAATTAGGCTTTTATATTTGTAATAAATTAAAACGAATAGCTTATGAGTATTTTTATTTTAATGGTGGTGGTTTTTGTTCTGGGGTATACAGCAATAGCCTTGGAACATCCGCTAAAAGTTGATAAGGCAGCATCGGCGCTGCTTGTTGGTGTTTTATGCTGGGTGCTTTACATTTTGAGCGCCGATGTGGTTCTTGGTCTGGGTTTCAGTCCCAACTGGGGTCATGGCGAAGGCGGTGATGTGGTTCACTTTGTGGGTCACGAGTTGGAGCATCATGTCGTCGAAATTGCCCAGATTCTCTTTTTCCTGCTGGGTGCAATGACGATTGTTGAAATTGTTGACCAGCATGAAGGTTTCAAGGTAATAACCGATAAAATCAAGACAACCAACAAGGTGAAGCTGCTATGGATTACCAGCTTTATCACTTTCTTCATGTCGGCTGCACTCGATAACCTTACAACTACCATTGTTATGGTTGCTTTGCTGCGTAAACTCATCGATGATAAACATACCCGCTGGTTCTATGCCAGTATGGTGGTGCTGGCCGCCAATGCAGGAGGAGCATGGTCGCCCATTGGTGATGTTACCACAATTATGTTATGGATTGGAGGACAGGTTACTACCGTAGCCATTATCACACGGGTGTTTCTACCGAGTCTCGTTACCATGGTTATCCCATTGGCGATTCTTTCATTCACAATGAAAGGTCACGTTACCCGACCTAAAGAAGCCTGTGTTGACAGCGGGCATGAACTGACATCGCCCCGCGAACAATTACTGATACTTATAATCGGGGTAGCAGCCTTGCTTTTTGTGCCGGTGTTTAAAACCGTAACCCATCTGCCGCCCTACATGGGGATGTTGTTTGGCTTAAGTATATTATGGATTACCACCGAAATAATGCACCGCCGTAAAGGAGACGAATGCAAGCGCAAGCTTTCGGTTATGGCAATTATCCGCCGTATTGATACCCCAACGATATTATTCTTTTTAGGAATTCTTACGGCTGTTGCAGCACTGCAAAGTGCCGGACATCTCTATCTGCTTGCCGGATGGCTCGATAACAATTTAGGTAACATATTCCTGATTGATATTGCTATTGGTATTTTGTCTTCGATTGTCGATAATGTGCCTCTGGTTGCCGGTGCAATGGGTATGTACCCCATTGAAGCCGCAGGAGCTGTGGGTTATGCTGCCAACTTTGTTCAGGATGGATTGTTCTGGGAATTTCTGGCGTATTGTGCCGGTACCGGAGGTAGTATTCTTATTATTGGTTCTGCAGCCGGTGTTGCCGCAATGGGTCTCGAAAAGATTGACTTTATATGGTACCTGAAAAAAATATCTCTACTTGCTCTCATTGGTTATCTTGCCGGTGCAGGAGTATATTATTTGCAAGCGATGCTGCTGCATTAACAATTTGCAAAACAATAAAAAAGGCTGCTTCGAGGGCAGCCTTTTTTATTAAAACCAGGCGGGATTAAAAGTCGCTTAAATCGAAAGCTTCGTTCTGGGGCATTTCGCGAATCATTTCGTTTTCGCAGAGTATGGTACGCGAAGGATATTTTTTAAGAATGGTGTAATTATGGGTTACCATCACTATGGTTTTACCCGAGCGGTTGAGTTCGAGCAAAATATTCATGATGCTCTCGGCTGATTCGGGGTCGAGGTTGCCTGTGGGTTCATCGGCAAAAATAAGGGGAGGGTTGTTGAGAATAGCACGGGCAATGGCTACCCGTTGTTGTTCTCCGCCAGACAACTCAAACGGTTTCTTGTTTATTTTTTCGGTCATGTCAACCTGACGCAGCACTTCTTTGATGCGCTCTTCGATTTCGGTTGAATTTTTCCAGCCGGTAGCTTTAAGTACAAACAACAGATTTTCTCTGACATTTCGGTCGCTAAGTAACTGAAAATCCTGAAAAACCATTCCGATTTGCCTGCGCAGTTGCGGAATTTCGGAATTTTTTATTGACGACAGTTCATGGTTCAAAACTAGTGCACTTCCGCTAAGCAGCGGTATGTCGGCATAGAGCGCCCGAAGCAGGCTTGACTTACCGCTCCCGACACGCCCGATGATGTAAACAAACTCCGATGGATTAATGGTTAAATTGACATTACCGAGAACCGGAATGTCGTCGTGGGCTATCGAAACATCCCGCAGTTGAATTTGTGTGTTTTCGTTCATATTGATGACAGCAATTTTTATAATCTCAGTTGCGTTATTTACTCAGATACAAACCTATCGGAATTATGTCGTTATTTTGTTGCAACTACCGATTAGAAATAAACAAAACCCTGTTAATTAAAACATTAGGCTGCACAGGTGCAGCCCAACTAATAGTAGTAATTTTATTTTTTGTTTAAAATGCCGAAAGTGTATTAAATTTTTATGTATAAAACTATGAATGTCAAGACATTAATTATCGTGCTGTTTTCATTTTTATCGTTGGCTGATATTGCAGCGCAGTCCACACAAATATTTCAACAGCCTGATGACCGCTTTTCGACGGCGAAACAACTCTACGATAAAGGTCATTACGGGGCTGCCCAGAAAATGTTCGAAGACTTTGCGAACAATCCCGGGAATGAATATTCAGTGTATAAAGACGATGCCCTGTATTATTCATCGATGTGTGCACTCAAGCTGTTTAACAAAGATGCGGAATACCTCATTGAACAGTTTATCAGGGAGCACCCCGAAAGCTACAATGTGAACGACGCCGGTTTTCAGATGGGGAATTACCAATTTCTGAAAAAGAAATATCCCAATGCACTGAAATGGTATGAACAGGTCGATCGCTTAAGTTTAACACCCGAAGAGAACGGGGAATACTTCTTTAAATCGGGTTATTGTCATTATGCCCGAAAAGACTATGATAAAGCGGCCAAGGCATTTTATGAGATAAAAGACGGGCAAACTTTTTATGCTCCGCTGGGTGAATATTTCTACTCGCATATTAAGTACATGAATGGTCAGTACCAAACAGCGCTTCTGGGATTTCAGAAACTCGAAAACCACGAATGGTTTGCTGCCATAGTTCCGTATTACATCACGCAGATATATTACATGCAGGAGAAATACCCCGAAATAATTGCCTACGCTCCGAAAGTGCTGAAAATGGAGAACAACGAACGACTGGCTGAAGTAAACCGTATTATTGGTGAAGCCTATTACCGTACCGGTAAGTATGCCGAAGCCATTCCCTATCTCGAAAACAGTTATTCAACCGAAGGAGAAAAACCCGATCAGGATGCCTACCAGTTAGGGTATGCCTATTACAAAAGCGGACGTTACGATAAAGCCGCCGGTTATTTTGAATCGACCATTGGAGCCGAAGATACCCTGACGCAGAATGCAGCCTACCATCTGGCTGATTGCTATCTTAAACTGAATCGCAAGAAAGATGCAAAACTGGCTTTCGGTACAGCATCGAAAGGAAAACAAAATCAGGCCATTCGCGAAGATGCCCTGTTCAATTATGCGAAAATTTCGTTTGAACTCGACCTTTCGCCATTTAACGAAGCCCTGAATGCGTTTAATACATTTCTGAACGAATATCCGCAATCGAAGCGTGTTGATGAGGTGTATGATTACATGTTACAGGCCTTTCTGACCACCAAAAACTATCAGGACGCGCTGAATATTATGGATAAAATGAAGTCGAAACCGCCAAAAATTGAAATGGCCTACCAGCGTATTGCTTATTTGCGCGGTCTGGAACACCTGATTGACCTGCATTACGATAATGCCGTCGTCTATTTTGATAAATCCCTAAAATACAAGCAATACGATCCGCAGATTAAAGCACTGTGCGATTACTGGAAAGCGGAAGTATGCTACCGCCAGCAGAAATACGATGATGCCATTGCTCTCTATAAGCAATTTGTTGAGACCTCAGGCGCTGTTAACCTTGATGAGTTTACGCTGGCTCACTATACCCTGGGTTATGCATATTTTAAAAAGAAAGACTATCAGAATGCAGGTAACTGGTTCCGTAAATACGAAAAGCAATTCGAAGGTGAACCCGACAGGGTGTACAACGATGCCATGAACCGAATAGGCGATTGTTACTTTATAACCAAACAGTTTGAATCGGCTACCGATTATTATAAGAAGTCAGCAATGCTCGGTGTTTTTGATGCTGATTATGCCATGTATCAGATGGCTCTGGGTTATGGCGGACAAAAACGCCATCAGGAAAAATTGTGGTCGCTGCGCAAACTGGTGAACGAATACCCCAATTCGAGTTATTCGGGGTTTGCCAATTTCGAAATTGCCCGTACTTATAATACCATGTTACATCAGCCCGATTCTGCAATTGCTTTTTATAAAATAGTGATAGATAACTATCAGGGTGCTGCAATGGTAAAACCGGCACTTTCCGATTTGGGAACCATTTATTTCGACCAGAAACGATATCCTGATGCCCTGGAAACATATAAAAGTCTGATTGCCCAGTATCCCAACAGCGATGAAGCCCGTTCGGCAAAAGACATGATTAAAACCATTTACATCGAACTGAATCAAACCGAAAATTGGGTTGATTATGCCAACTCTCAGGGTGGCGATATGGTGGTCAGCATGAACGAACAGGATTCTCTGATGTTTTTGTCCGCACAACGCCTGTATGTAAATCAGGAATACGAAAAAGCGCTCGACGCACTCAAAAAGTATCTGGAAAAATTCCCCAAAGGAGTGTATTCGGTGGAAGCCCATTTTTATACTGCCGAATTATTGAATTATTTTAAGAAACCGGCTGAAGCACTGCCCAGCTACGAAATTGTTGCCAATGCACCCACCGGCATGTACACCGAAGAAAGTACCCTGAAAGCTGCATCGCTTCATTTCCTTGATAAAAACTACGCCAAAGCCCTTATTTTTTACACCAAACTCAATCAGATTTCGCAGAACAAGAGCAATGTGCTGATAGCCCGTCTGGGCGTACTCCGATGCAACTACCTTCTCGAGAAATGGGACGATGTGGTGTTGGCTTCTCAGTTACTGATTGGAACCGACAAGGTTACCGACGAAATGATACGTGAAGCCCGCTACGATGAGGCGAAAGCACGTTACAACCTGAAACAGTGGATGCAGGCGTACAATATTTTCTCGAGTCTGGCCACCGAGGTGAAATCATACGAAGGTGCCGAAGCGCGCTATCGCATGGCCGAAATTCAGTTGAAGATCGGACAGGATACACTGGCCGAAAACATGATTTACGAGTTTGCCCAGATGAGTTCTCCCCACCGTTACTGGCTGGCCAAGAGCTTTATTTTACTTTCCGATATCTTCCTCCAGCGAAACGATTTGTTTCAGGCCAAGCATACCCTGAAATCGGTTCTCGATAACTACACCGACGACAAAGATGGTATAAAGGACGAAGCGTTTACCAAACTTGCCGAAATTACCGAAATGGAAAAATCGGAAGAGCAAACCCAGAAATTTCTGAAAATGGAAATCGATATGGGCGGGGGTAACGACGGATACGAAAACCTGATTGGACCGACCGAAGAACCCGTGGAAGGTGAGAACAAACAGAATTAAAAACTTACTGAAACACAAAAGCACTGCATTATGAGTTTTGAACATCTCGAAAATATGGGAATACAGCAATCCCCAACCGAAAACCCGGGGCGCATTGTGTTAACGAAAAACAACCGAATACCAATGAAATACAAATGTTTTTTAGCCGTTGTGGCAGGCTTAAGCCTTTCGCTGAGCGCAGCAGCGCAAACTAAAGATGGCGATACTGAACCCATAGATATGGGTGACATGACCATCTATAACGAATATACTCCATCGATAAAAGATGCCAACCGTATTCAACCCATTCCAGTGATTATCGACACGGTGGTTGTGCAGCCCAGGTTTGAGTATTCGGTGTTTTCGGTGCAATATCCAACCAGCTTTTTACCTGCTCCGCTGCAGGCAGCCGACCTGAAGCCGGAACCCCTGTCACCCCTCGATAACGGCTGGGTTAAGCTGGGTTTTGGCAATTATCTGTCGCCTTATATCGAAGCCAACTACCACAACCTGAGGTCGAAGGATTATTCTTTGGGTGCTTTTGCCCGGCATCATTCGGCCCACGGGAAAATTAACAATTCAATCGATCAAAAAGTATATGCCGGTTATAACGATAACGACATCCGCTTGTATGGAAAGAAATTCTTAACTAAGTCCACGCTGTTTTCGAATATATCGTTTGCCAGCCGAGAGGATTATTTTTACGGGGTAAATCCATCGCTCATTGATGTTGTTGATATTCCATTGATTAGGACCGATATGGAGAAACAACGCTATAATGTTTTTGGTATCAATGCCGGTGTAAATTCAAACAATACCGGTAAAAATGAGCTGAATTATGACTTTATGCTTGATTACCGATATCTGAAAGCCATCGATACCACACATCAACATTATTTTGGTATCGACCTCAACATGAACAAAGCTGTAAAAAAGCTCAATGTGGGGGCAGATGTCGAATTTACTTTGTATAAAACCAACATTATCGATTCATCATGGATCGTTCCATCATTCAGACCTTATGTGCAGTTAAACGATAAGCAATGGCAAATCAGACTCGGCGTGAATGGCACCGGAGAATTTTCGGGCGATTCGTCGCGCTATCATCTCTACCCTGATGTATTAATCCAGCATAATATCAGCAATACCCTGATACCGTATGCTTCATTCAGGGGTAACCTCCAATTTAATGATCTGGAACGAGCCGGTTTCGAAAATCCGTACACAAGCTACCGATTGATGCTTGAACCCACCAATTATGCTCAGATTATTGATTTGGGTATTAAAGGAAATATTGACCGGAAAATTCGCTTTAACCTGAAAGGCAATTACTCGAAAATTGATAATATGTATTTCTATGTAATCGATACTGCATCGGAATTAAAAAATAAATTTACTACGGTTTACAGCAACGTGGAACGCTTCAGCGGCTATGGTGAAATTGTGGTCGCTGCCAACGATAAACTCAATGTTTTCCTGAATGGGCATTACTACTGGTACAGTTATATTAAGTCGGAAGATAAACCCTGGCATATGCCCAACTTCGATGTGAACCTGTTTGCAAGGTACCAGTTCAATAAAGAACTGAGTCTGGGTGCCGGTGTTTATGTTACAGGAACCCGCTGGACTAAGAATCCCGACGCGGTTGATGCTGACGACCATTTTAAGATGAAACCGTTTTTCGATATTAATCTGAATGCCGAATATAAGATTGCATCAAATTTTAGTGGCTTTATTTACCTGAATAATATTGCAGCGCAAAAATACTATATATGGGATGGCTACCGTGCCCATGGTTTTAATGTTATGCTGGGGCTAACCTATTCTTTTTAGTTTGTAATACGGGTTTATTTGCAGGTCGGACAAGCTGATTGCTTCCGGCCTTTTTTTACAAATGTTTTTCATGTTTTCATTAACAAAACATTATGTAATTTGTTGATAAATACACGTAAATCTGATGTTTTTACGGTATTTTATCTTACTAAAAATGATAACTTTGCGTAAGCAAATTGCAAAAAATAAAACTAATTGAAAATGAGCGAGTTAGAAAAATTACAGGAAGATTCCTTGCCTGTAAATGCGAATGGGAACGGTAATGGAAATGGCAATTATTCTGCCGATAGTATTCAGGTGCTCGAAGGTCTCGAAGCAGTGCGCAAAAGGCCGGCAATGTATATTGGCGATATTGGTGTAAAAGGTCTGCACCATCTGGTTTACGAAGTTGTTGATAACTCAATTGACGAAGCCCTTGCAGGTTATTGTACAACCATTGATGTTATTATTCATGAGAATAATTCAGTAAGTGTTAAGGATAATGGTCGTGGTATTCCGGTCGATATGCACGAAAAAGAAGGCCGTTCTGCCCTGGAAGTAGTTATGACCGTGTTGCATGCCGGAGGAAAATTCAATAAAGACAGTTACAAGGTTTCGGGCGGTTTGCACGGAGTAGGGGTTTCTTGCGTAAACGCACTTTCGTCGCACCTTACCGTTAACGTATTCCGCGACGGGAATATTTACCAGCAGGAGTATGAAATGGGAAAACCGCTTTACGATGTTAAGGTAGTAGGTAGTTCGAAGGAAACCGGTACACTGGTTAATTTTCTCCCCGACGACAGTATTTTTATAACGACCGAATATCATTACGATATAATTGCTTCACGCTTACGTGAACTTTCGTATCTCAACAAGGGTATTATGATGACCCTGATTGATGAACGCCAAAAAGACGAGACCGGTAAGCATAAATCAGAAGTGTTTCACTCCGAAGAAGGACTTAAGGAATTCGTTGAGTATCTCGACGATAATCGCGAAAGGCTAATTGATAATGTTATCCATATCGTGACCGACAAAAACGATGTCCCCGTTGAAATTGCCCTGCAATACAATACCTCATTCAACGAAAATATTCACTCCTATGTGAATAACATTAATACAATCGAAGGGGGCACCCATCTAACCGGTTTCCGGCGTGGTTTAACCCGTACCCTAAAAGCCTATGCTGATGAATCAGGAATGCTCAGTAAACTTAAATTTGAGATTAATGGCGATGACTTTCGCGAAGGTCTTACTGCCGTTATTTCGGTGAAAGTGCAGGAGCCCCAGTTCGAAGGTCAGACCAAGACCAAGCTGGGTAACTCTGAGGTAAGTGCTTCGGTAGATCAGGCTGTGAGCGTGATGCTGAAAAATTATCTTGAAGAGAACCCAAAAGATGCCAGAACCATTGTTTCGAAAGTAATTTTGGCCGCAACAGCCCGCCACGCTGCCCGTAAAGCCCGAGAACTGGTGCAACGCAAGAATGTGATGGGAGGCAGCGGTCTTCCCGGAAAACTGGCCGATTGCAGCGATCGTGACCCTGCAAAATGTGAACTTTTTCTGGTGGAAGGTGATTCTGCAGGTGGAACTGCCAAACAGGGCCGCGACAGAACATTTCAGGCCATTCTTCCTCTCAGGGGTAAAATCCTGAACGTCGAAAAGGCAATGCAACACAAAGTGTTCGACAGCGAAGAAATCAAAAACATCTATACTGCGCTTGGGGTTACCATTGGTACCGACGAAGACAGCAAAGCCTTAAATATCGAAAAACTCAGGTATTTTAAAATCATAATCATGACCGATGCCGACGTCGATGGCAGCCATATCACCACACTGATTATGACCTTCTTCTTCCGCTATATGAAACCCCTGATCGAAAACGGAAACCTCTATATTGCCACACCTCCCTTGTACCTCATTAAAAAGGGTAAGTTCGAAAAGTACGCATGGACGGAAACCGACCGTAAGCAGATTATCGAAGAAATTACAAAAGATGGCAACGATTCGGGTGTGCATATTCAACGCTACAAAGGTCTTGGTGAAATGAACGCCGAGCAGCTTTGGGATACCACCATGAACCCGGTACACCGGACTCTGCGGCAGGTAACCATCGAAAATGCACTGGAAGCCGACCGTATATTTTCGATGCTGATGGGCGACGAAGTTCCTCCACGCAGGGAATTCATCGAAGCCAATGCCACCTATGCCAATATCGATGCTTAAGGAGACTGTCAGATGGTAAAAGAAATTTTTGAACACCGTTCAATCCGTAAATACAAACCCGACAGCATTCCTTCCGAAATAATGCAATCAGTACTCGAGGCTGCATCGAGAGCTGCTACCACGGGTAATATGCAGGTTTACAGTATTGTGGTTACCACCGATCCGTCCATTAAAGAGCAACTGGCTCCCTGTCATTTCAATCAGCCCATGGTTAAACAGGCCCCTGTTGTTTTAACGTTTTGCGCCGATTTTAACCGATTTATGCAGTGGTGCAGCTTACGCAATGCCGATGCCGGCGCATACAATAACTTTCTGTCGTTTGTTACGGCTGCCATCGATGCCCTGCTGGCGGCCCAAAACGCATGCCTCGAAGCTGAATCACACGGGCTTGGAACATGCTATCTGGGAACAACCACCTATACTGCCGGCAAAATTATTGACATTTTGAAATTGCCCAAAGGAGTAGTTCCGGTAACTACTTTGGTATTGGGATATCCCAGCGAAATACCTCCGCTTACCGATCGTCTGCCACTGCGCGCCGTGGTGCATTACGAAACATATCACGATTTTACCGACGAAGAAATCGAGGCATTATACCGCGAAAAAGAGAACCGTAGCGACAGCCGTCAATTCGTCGCTGAAAACAATAAGCAAAATCTGGCACAGGTTTTTACCGATATTCGCTATACCCGAAAGGATAACACAGCCTTCTCTGCCGCATTACTCGAGGTATTGAAGAATCAGGGATATATGTAGCATAAGAAATTAGCCTTCAATAATTTGCCTGATTTTTCAGGCATTTTTTGTTTTTCAGGCATCAAACTTTTTAAAACAGAACGGTTTATAAAATCTTATCGGCTCGACGAAATATTTTTGTGTTTCATATTTCGCTTTGCTATCTTTATGCAATGAATATTTTATAAAAATAAACTCATCGATACATGAAAAGATTTCTGATTTCTCTGGCACTGGTTATTTCGGCGTATAGCCTTGGCTACTCGCAGCAGACACATCACTTTGAACTGACGCAGGCGCTGGCATCGAACAATGTCCGTTGTTTTGCGCAGGATGCATCCGGTAATATCTGGATTGGTACAACCCAGGGCATTACACGTTACAATGGTTCAGATTGGACTAGTTTTACAACCAACGAGGGATTGGGTAATAATGTGATTTACGATGTATATTGCGATGCATCCGGTAATGTCTGGGCTGCCACTGCAGGCGGTATTTCGAAATATAACGGCAGTTCCTGGACAGTGTATACCATCAGCGATGGCTTGCCCTCTAACACAATATGGTGTATTTCGGGCGATAGCGACGGAAATATCTGGGGTGGTACCAACAATGCAGGTGCTTTTAAATTTAATGGAAGTGTTTTTACTGTGTACAGCACTGCACAAGGCTTAATAAACAACGCGGTAAAAGCAATTTTTGCCGATAGAAACGGAAACATCTGGATGGGAACAGGCTCAGGACTGAGTAAGTTCGATGGCAGCAGTTTCAGAAGTTTCACCACAGCCAATGGCTTAGGCGGGAACCTTATTAACGATATCACGCAACTGAGCAACGGAAGTATTGCGGTGGCTACCAATGGTGGACTCAGCCGTTATAACTTTTCAACATGGCAGACCATTACCACAGCACAGGGCTTACCTAATAACAATGTTCTCTGCGTTTCGGAAAGCGATGAGAATCTGCTGTATATGGGCTCGAGTCTCGGTTTGCTCGAATACGAAAGTGCGTCGAGTTATCAGTTGTACAATGTAGAAGACGGCCTGACTGCCAACGTGGTTACCAGCGTTTTTGTTGACGATAGCGGTGCGGTGTGGGCAGGTTCTCCCTTTTCGGGTTTAACCCGTTATAACCGTAATAATCAGAGTGTTATTACCCGTTTCAATAAAGACATTGTCGACAACCACGTTAACCAGATTTATAGAGACCCGCAGGGAAAATTCTGGATTGCTACGGATGCCGGACTGAATTTCGTTGACGATTTTAAATGGAAAACCTATACTTCTACCGAGGGTTTGGTATCGAATGAGATTACATGTACTTATAAGGATGCCGATGGTGTTGTGTGGGTCGGAACCACTATGGGATTAACCCGAATGGAGGGTTCGACAATGACGCAGATTACCACTTCGGGTGGATTGACACACAATCATGTGAATGCCATAACGTCGGATGACACGGGTTTGATTTATGTGGCCACTGATGATAAGATTTCTGTTATTCAAGGGTCTGCCGTTATCGACGAAATAAGTACTGAAGATGGACTGGCTTCGAACCTTATTTATCAGGTGTACTTTGCTGGCGATAATCGTTTGTGGATTTTGTGTGAAGGCGGAATCAGCTATCGTGAGGGTGAAACTTTCCACGATGCGGATGTGCTACCTGCATTTCCGGTAGGCAGGCCTGTTTCAGTAAAGAATAACCTCTTATCCGGTGGTGTAATTGTCGGTTCAGACCAATATTTATACTATTTTCCCGATGGAACAACCGGTGCCTATGCCGTTGCACATCCATTTTCGGCAACTAATCAGGCTATTACTTCTCTTTCGGAGCTGTCTGGACTGTTGTATATGACTTTCGAAGAGGGTAGTCTCTATACTTTTGATGGCAGCAACTGGACTGAACTTCCTCTTGCCTACGATGCTTCATATATCATTACCGACCCATTCGGATATACCTGGATCGGATATCAGGATTCCGGACTGGATCAGATATGCCGGACCTGTAATACTAACCTTACCTATACGTTGTCTGCATTTGCCTGTGGTTCTGGCAATACACCCCTGACTACACTGACCATTACAGCACCGGCAGGAACTCTCTATACTATCGATGGCGGTCTGGTTCACTCGAATAATCCTGTATTTTCGAATATCGTTCCGGGTGCGTATCACCTGAAGGTATTTAATGCAGGTGCATATATTGCCGACAGTGTCATTTATATTGATGGCCCCGGTGGAATTGAAACTTACATTACCCTTGGTCAGATTGATTGCTTTGGTAACAACAACGGCTGGATCGAAATGCATGACCTGCCTTCGCCGGGTAGTTTCGTCTGGAATACAGGAAATAACTCACAACTTCTCATGGAGAACCTGACTCCGGCAGCATATCAGGTTACTGTTACCAATAGTGTTGGTTGTTCAAAAATTATTCAAAACACAATCCAACAGCCTGCAGTGCTTCAGGTGGGTGTTACTTCGACACAGGTGCAATGTTACGGAAACAATACGGGTAGTATAACCCTTACGCCATCGGGAGGTACAGCCCCCTATTCAGTGGTTTGGTCAGGTTCCTATTCCGGATTTAGCCTGAGTATGCTTGCAGCAGGTACCTACTCGTATACTGTTACCGATATTAATGGATGTAATACTTCGGGCGATATTACGATTTCGCAGCCTGCTGCTGCACTCCAGTTGTCTGGTACCGGTGAAGCTGTGCCCTGCTATGGCGATTTGGGCGATATCACCATTTCGGTAAGTGGTGGAAGCTTGCCCTATACCTACCACTGGAATGATAATTATTCTGGTGCCAACCGTACCGATATGCCGGCAGGAACCTATTTCCTGACGGTTTCGGATGTTTACAATTGCAGCACAACCGGTTCTTGGCAAATTACCCAGCCACTGGCAGCACTCGAAATCAGCGATGTTGACGATGTTGATGTGTATTGTTATGGTGGTGCTACCGGTACTATTGATGTAACCACCGAAGGGGGAACACAGCCGTACAGTTTTTCGTGGACAAAAGATGGTAATCCCTACAGCACCGTCGAAGATATCGAAGATCTGGCCATTGGCAGCTACCATCTGATTGTTACCGATGATAACGGCTGTGCCGATGCGGTTACTGTGTCAATTACCCAATCGCCTCCCCTGGAACTTGAAATTGATGTAACTCCGATTTCTTGCCCGGGTTATGCCAATGGAACTTTGTATGCCGATATTTCGGGAGGATCGGGTATTTATAGCAGTTTCTACTGGTCGAACAGCCTGGGGCAGATAATTAATGTCAATCAGACTTTTGCCAATGTAGCTCCGGGAACCTATACCTTGTCGGTTACCGATAGTTACTATTGCACCATTACCGATGTGGTAACAGTAACCGAGGGTGAGGGACATGATATTGATCTCAATATTACCCCGGTGGCATGTTATGGCGCTTCCAACGGAAGCATTCAGGTTGTTGTTGACGGAGGAGCAACCACCGATGTCGATTACGAATGGTCGGGTGGTGTTGCCGGGAACACAGCTACCGCAAGTAATCTGATTGCCGGAGTTTATTCTGTGACCGTAACCGATGATATTGGTTGTGAGTCGGAAGCCGAGGCTATAGTTACACAACCGGCTATGGCCGATTTGAACGCTTTCCCCGTAAATGGCGAGTATCGGTTCTGCAGTGGTGAACAATTGATTCTCAATGCCGGGGCCGGTTTTACCAGCTATTTGTGGTCGACAGGGGCACAAACACCCTCGATTTCGGTTGTGAATGGCGGTACTTACACGATTATCGTGCGCGATGATTCCGATTGTTATCTTGGTGACACCGCCACCGTGGTGGTGGGTGAGGTTTTCCAGAATGAGGAACTGAACCTTGCCTCGGTGAACGAACAAAATAAAGTAAGCCTCTACTGGCAAAAAACGCCTGATGTTGGAACCGATTATTATAATATTTATCGCAAATCAGGAAGTCAGTATGTGCTGTATGATAATATTGATGCTGATCTTCCGGCTATTTATGTTGACCCGAATTCTGATGCAACAACAAATTCCTACAGCTATAAAATTTCATCGGTCGACACCTGTGGCAACGAATCTGCACTCAGCGATGCCCATTCTTCGGTTTTCCTGATGGTGCAAAGCATGCAATTTAATCAACAGGTGGTTTGCACCTTGAATTATACTCCCTACGAAGGCTTCTTTGTGGTATATTATTACATTCTCAAGGGTACTACTCCCGATAATATGACGGTTCAGGACCAGAACCTGTACAGCGAATTTGAATATATCGAGTTTAACCCGAACCCCGAAGGTACCTATTACCAGATTATGGTTCGCCGCCTAGACGGTTGCTATCCCGGCGACGGAAATTATTACGATACCGCCTACTCGAATATTGTGTTCTGCCAGCCCTATAACGACATAGCACTACACAATGCCGACAACAGGGTGAATGTATATCCTACGGTGTTCAGCAACGAGCTAAACATCGATTTTGACCTCGAAACGGGCTCACCGGTGAATGTCTATTTTATCAATACCCTGGGTCAGGCCATTCTATTCGAAGAAAGTTTCTTTGTTGAATCTGGCAATCAGCAGGTGAGGCTTTATCCCGATCTGGCTCCCGGCATGTATATGTTAAAAATAAAGGTCGGCAACGAATGGCTGACCCGAAAAATAGTACGGCAGTAAACCGGAATTGCCTTGATTTTTTAGTCGTTTTAGGATTATACATTTAAGGTGTAAATCAGTCCTTATATACAATCGTGCATATTAATGTGTGTATAATCCGGTAATATTGCTTTAACCGTAACTTCTACGGCTTGTCGAAAAGCAAAGTAAACAAGATGAAAGAAAACTTATTCCTTTTCTTTATCTTTCCCCGATATGGTAATGCTCATCAGCTTGCTCAGGCCGTTGGTGATGAACTTATCGATGCGTTCGCCCCCGCCTTCTTTACCCATGTGTTCGGTCTTATCAACCCCATGCCCATAAATTTCCGACAAAATCGGGTCGTATTTGGCATATAACACGTTGCGCTTCAGTTTGAGTGTGGGCGATAATTCACCGGTTGCCGGAGTCCATTCTTCGTGAACCAGTCTGAAACGCTTAATTTTTTCGTGCTCTCCAAGCGTTTTATTCACCAGGTCGATCTCGTGTTGAATTTTTTGAATTACCTGGGGTTGCCGTATCAGTTCCGGGTTGTCGCGGTAGTGAATCCTGTGTTTGGTTGCCCAGAAGTGCAAA
>JAKQPY010000271.1:0-1366 GCA_029564465.1 Bacteroidota bacterium
TTTGTGCTATTTTAGCGGTTTTGTTTATTTTTGCCAATAAATCACTATCGCTTATATGTAATTGATTTACTTGATTAAATAATTTATTTTGCTTGATTTAATGAAATGGCATTGATGTTGCTCTGTATAAAGGCAAATAAAACGGGAGGTGACACGATGAATGGACGGATTATAGGTTTTACAAAATGCGGATATGGTGAGCGTTACTTAATTCAGGTTGATACTCTTCCGAAGTTTAAAAACGTAGGTTATAACTGTTTCATTCCTGCTAATGGTGTCAATGAATTAACCATCGTTGGTTTGAGCCTTGAGCATGAATCTTTTGGCGGCAACGATGTTGATAAAAACCACGGGTTATTTACTGGGTGGGTTGTATTAACCGACGGAACGAACGACACTCACGTTTTCGTGAGAGTGAATGGGAATAATAAAAACATTTTTAAAATTACAGGATAACTAACACGGCTGCGCTATCGGCTACGGGCAGGAGGGGAATCATGGAAAGAAAAATCAAATTTGTAGTCAATGCGGTGCGCTGGTTTGATAAAAAGAACGGGAACACATATCACAGCGTAAACATTACGGCCACTGAAACCGGAGCGAAACTTTATGGCGCTTATCAATACGGCTACGGCGAACACTATCGGCAAACGGCGCTTGAATTGATGGCCGACGCCAAATGGTTGCCTGAACAGTACCGCGGACGGCACGACAACGGCTCCCCGAAATGGGGCGGATATGAACGCGAAAACAATTACCCTATCTTATGGAATGTGACGGATGGGAAGAAAAAAGAATGTATTGCTAATGGATTGGAGGCTTAACCATGAAAACATATCAAGCACGATTTAACGGCAGGGAAAAGAACGCAATCGGTATTTTTTATTTAATCAACACAACCGTTCAGGGTGAAAACGAAAAAGACGCTCGGCTTAATTTATACGACCGATTTGACCATATAACCGGATTGCAATTAAATGAAATATATCCGCCTTTGACCGCATACCGGATCATATATGAAGACGGATCAACAAGTGAAACGAACATGGCCGCAGGTGTGACACTAGAAGACGCGCAAAAGTATTTCATCGGCAAATATTTTAACTTGGGAGTATTCCCGGTTGAAAAAATGGTGCAAGCTGTGAACGTGGAGGTGATACCATGAACATGAAAAAATGCTTACATTGCGGCTATACTTGGACACCGCGCCTTGACAATGGAAAAGAGCCACGCGCTTGCCCGAAGTGTAAATCGCCCAGATGGAATGAAGCGCCGCGCAAAGGCGGGAGACCGAAACAGAATCCCAACTAACGGCAAAAACATCGGCAAATTGCCGGAAATTGACAGACCCCAAGTTTGCCCGAAA
>JAKQPY010000273.1:0-15265 GCA_029564465.1 Bacteroidota bacterium
TTTCTTGCCATTCACAACAAAATCCTATCTTTATGGGTTTAATTTCAGTGTATGGCCTTTATCAGGAAGAATAGTGCCGAATTGATGCAACTGAACGAATATCTGAAGTATTCGAAGCATCCGGTTATTATACCCCACGAAAACCCCGATGGGGATGCCATCGGTTCAGCCCTGGCTGTGTATCATATATTGAGATTGAGCCATGCAAGTCCGGTGGTGATATCGCCGAACAATTTTCCTGATTTTCTGAAATGGATGCCCGGTGCCGACAGCATTATTATTGCCAACCGCCGGCTGAATAAAGCCAAAGAGCTTATCGCAAAAGCTGATTTAATCATTTACGTCGATTTCAACGAAATCAGCAGGATGGCAGAGCTTGCCCCTATATTGCAACAAAGTAACGCTCCCGTGATTCTTTTTGATCATCACCCAAACCCGGCCGGAACATACTCGCTTGTTTTTCATTCAACCGAAGCCAGTTCAACGGCTGAATTGATATTTGAAACTTTCGAAAAGGCCGGTTTCTCAGGAAAGATGAATATCGAAGCTGCCGAATGTTTGTATGCCGGCATTATGACCGACACCGGTTCATTTAATTTTAATTCGTCTAATGCCAGTACTTTCAGGGTGGTGTCGAAGCTGTTGAAAGCCGGCATTAACAAAGACGACATTTTCGATAAGGTGTACAATAATTTCTCGGCTTCGCGGATGCGATTGCTGGGATATGCACTGAATGAGAAGATGACGGTTCTGCCCCCTTATAAAACGGCGTTTATCAGCCTCAGCATGAAAGACTTGGCCGATTACAACTACGTAGTGGGCGATACCGAAGGCTTTGTGAACTATCCGCTTTCGGTGGCCGGAGTGAGGGTATCGGCGATTTTCATCGAGCGCCCCGACCATATCAAAATATCGTTCCGTTCGAAAGGCAGTTTTCCGGTGAACCGTTTTGCATCTGCCTATTTTAATGGCGGAGGCCACCTGAATGCCGCCGGAGGTGAATATAAAGGAAGCCTTGCCGAAGCCATTGAATTGTTTGTGAAACACATAAGCCTGCAGCAAGATGAAATTAAATAAATTCAATCAGCTATTCGCCCTGATTTCACTGTTCGCGGCAGCAGCCTGCACTGGAGACAAGCAACCGAACAATCAGGAAAACGCCATCGGATTTTCCGAAATCAAGCAGTATTATCAAAAGCCACTCATCGAAATGAACCGCGATATGATTGCTGTGCAGGATGAAATGATTCAGGGGTATATTTCGCGCCATAAATGGGAAATGGAGCAAACCGGAAGCGGCCTGTATTACCAGATTTATCAGGAAGGAAAGGGTGAAAATCCGGGCGATGGCAGTCGGGTGGAATTTGCCTACACCATGTGGCTTCTCGACGGAACCCTGCTGTACACTTCCGATTCAACGGGAAACCGCGAAATTCTTATCGGGCATAATAATGACGAAGCCGGTATTGACGAAGGACTCCGGCTGATGAAACCCGGTGCTAAAGCCCGGTTTATTCTACACCCGCATCTGGCATTCGGCGTTCCCGGCGACGGATACAAGGTGCCTTACCGTGCGATTCTGGTGTACGACATTGAATTAATATCAATTAAGAACGAAATATGAAAGTCAGGTTATTGATGTTTGTTGTGGTGAGCAGTCTGCTTGCCATTGCCTGTGGTAACGACAAAAACGGGTTCAAAAAAGCCGGCAGCGGACTGGAATATAAGTTTATTAAAGAAAACCCTAATTCCGCACTACCGACTATTGATCAGGTGGTTATTCTCAACATCGAAATCACTACCGAAAAAGGTGATGTATTGTTTTCGAGTGCCGAATCGGGACGTAAATACCTCAAAAAGCTGAATGCTCCTTCGCACCCGGGCGGGTCGTTCGAAGATGCCATTGCAATGATGCATCAGGGCGATTCAGCCGTGTTCCGTATTGATGCGTATAACTATTACACGTATACCGAAAAACTCGAAAGGCTTCCCGATAAGGTAAAAAAAGGCGATAAGCTGATTTTCAACATCGGGCTTGTCGAAATTTTAAGCTCCACCCGATACGACGATGTACTGGTCGATCAGTATCATAAAGACGAAGCGACCGAAATGCAACTGCTAAGCGATTATTTAAAGCGCACGAATATAACCGGTTCAGCCCTTCCATCGGGTTTATATTATATCGAGCAGCAAGCCGGCAAAGGAAAACAGGCGGTTAAGGGCCGAAAAGTAAAGGTTCATTATACGGGAACCTACATCGACGGCAGCGTTTTCGACACCTCGCTTGATAAAAGCCCGATTCAGTTTACCCTGGGGAACGGTGAAGTAATCGATGGTTGGGAAGAAGGATTGTTGTTGATGAAGGAAGGCGGTAAGGCCCGGTTTATCATTCCGTCGAAACTTGCCTATGGCGACAAGGGGAAAAACGAAATACTTCCGTACACTACCTTAATTTTCGATGTTGAGTTAATTTCGGTGCAATGAGGCAGATCGTAATAATATTAAGCATTTGTACGTTCATGATGGCATCGTGTACGCCCGACGCCAAGGCTCCTGCACAACTTAAAAAACTGAGCCTCAGGATTCCTGCCATCGACAAAGATTATATAGGCGGAGCCATCCTGCATTTCGATGCCGAAGGCAACATGGTATTGCAGGATTTAAACCGTGAAAACATGTCGTTTAGTCAAACCCCGTCAGGGTTGCAATATAAGTTTATCGGAAAGCGCAATATGCGCAGGCCGCTGATTGGAGATGTACTCGAGTTGGATATGAAATACTATCTGAATGATGACTCGTTGCTGTTCGATTCGCGAAACAGCGAAACTGCATTCAGAATGCGCATGGACCCCCCGTCGCATCCGGGCAGCATCGAAGAAGGCTTTCTGATGATGGCCGAAGGCGATAGTGCCGTTTTTAAAGTGGATGCCAGCAGCTTTTATACCTACACACGCAAATTGGTAAAACTGCCTTCATTCATCAGGCAGGGTGACAAGGTGGTATTTCACGTAGCCATGCGAAAGGTAATCGCACAAGAAGACTTCAGTCTTGCGATGTCGGATACCGACCGGAGATATGCCGCCGACGAACTGAGTATGATAAACCGTTTTTTACTCGCCGAAGAATTGAATATCGAACCTCAAAAAAGCGGTTTATATTTTATAAGTTTAAAAAACAAAGGCAGCAAAAAACCAAGAGCGGGTGGTAAAGTCGAAATATATTACAACGCCATGTTTCTCGATGGCGGGGCTTTCGACGCGGTTGAGCCCGACACGCCACCCTTTAGCTTCACCATGGGAGCCGACGAGGTGATTCCTGGTCTCGAAGAAGCTGTCGGGTTAATGACCGAGGGTGAAACTGCACTGGCGATAATACCTTTCCGACTGGCCTATGGGTCTGAAAGATATGGCGACATACCTCCCTACTCTACCCTGATTTTCGAAATAAGCTTAAGTAAAGTGAATGCAAAGTAAACGCACAGGTTTGTTTTTCGGGTCGTTTAATCCGGTTCATATCGGACACCTGGCTATTGCCAACTATTTTGTTGAGTTTTCGGGAATCGCAGAATTGTGGTTTGTGGTCAGTCCGCAAAATCCCTTTAAAGAAAAAAACAGCCTGTTACCCGAGCGTCAGCGCCTGCACATGCTCAATCTTGCCATTGGCAGCGACCCGCGTCTGAAGACATGCGATATAGAATTTACCTTACCCAGACCGAACTATACGGTTGACACCCTGACCTATCTGCGGGAGAAACACCCCGACAATACTTTTGCACTGATTATGGGTAGTGATAACCTGGCCGGTTTTCACAAGTGGAAAAACTATCAGGAAATTATCAAACATCACCCACTCATGGTGTACCCGCGTCCGGGCTTCGACAAATCCGGCATGAGCAACACACATCATGCCGAATGGGTCATGGCACCGCAAATGGACATTTCTTCGTCGGTGTTACGTAAAGCTATTATGGATGGGCATAACATGAAGTACTACTTTGCCGAAGCAGTATGGAATTATATCGACGAGATGAATTTCTTTAAGACGGGTAAGCCATCTAGCTGAGTACCCGTTCGGGTTTTAGAATCACACCCACTCCCTTTTTACCATCAATATAAATCTTTGCCGGATGTGCAAAACGAATGAGTTTCAAGCGGTCTGATTCATAAACGGGTTTACGGCGGTTGAGAAACGACAGGTCATAAAAGCCATCCTGAACACAGGGATTGATATTAAAGTAGCCCACCCTGAACGAAGTCAGGTTTTGGAAAAAGTGGGTACCCTGACTCGGGTCAATCTGGTAATTTTGCAAGGCAGTTTCCACCAGAATTCTCACACCCGAAATCTGGGACCATTTAACCGGAATGCCCAGAAAATGGTCGGAAGAACCCCAACGTCCCGGACCAACAAGAATATAATTGCGTCTCATTTTTACCAACTGCTCATTTAAGGCGCCTATCTCCAGGGCCAACAGGGGATTATCGGCGGGGTTGAAATTCTCACCGCGAACATAAATCAGGTCGTGAACATCTTCGATAACCCCGTTGCCTAATGCACTGTAGCTGGTAATAATCGTACTTTCCTTAGGTATCGTGTTCACATCAATGGGGATGGTTTCCTTGTTCTCGACTATGGGGCGAATTTGCAACAAATGAAGAATGGATTTCCCCTTACCAATATTATCGAAGGATACGGCAAATTCTATTTCAACGGGGTTGCTCATTTCTTTCTGGCCGATTTCGAGAACGTCCGAAATAGCGTCCATCAAAGGAAGGTTTTTATACTTGAGTATATTGGCAAAGCTGACTACCTTTTTCCCTCCCGGATACAGACCATCGCGCAGCATGTGGTCGTTGTAATCGTAGGTGGATACAATATTGTGCAACACCCCGTGAGCCTCTGCCGTTTTCATGTCGAGTTTCAACAGGTTAATGCCATCGTTGGTCGAAATTTTAAAGCTGTCTTCGTTCAGATCGAGAGCAAGGAAATAATTCTGGGTTTCTTTCATCGCTATTTCGGGGCTGCTCAACTGCAGTATTTTTTTCGGATGCTTGGGCGATACACGCAACGACATTCCGCCATCGACGATATATTTACCCAGTCCCAGTGCAAGGTTAACGATTCCTTCTTCGGGTTTTTCCTTTCCAATCGGGTAAAAATTGATCGACCGGGCCACACCGGATATTTCGGGATAAAATGTTTCCTCTCGTTTTTTACCACATACCTCCTGTAGCACAACCCCCATTTTCTCCTCATCAATTACATTCTTGGTTGCCGCCATATATGCCTTGCTTTCTTTGTAATACACCGAAGCATAAACACTCTTTATTGCATCGGTAAGCATGTGCAGGGTATGATCAACATTACGGGTATGCGGTATCATATAGGTGGAGTAAATACCTGCAAACGGTTGGTAATGGCTATCTTCGAGCAGACTTGAAGAGCGCACGGCGAGCGGGTTTTTTACAATCGTGATGAATTTTCTTAAGTCTTTCAGAAATGCCTGCGGAAAACTTGCCTGAACAAATGCGTGGAGAATTTCATCATCGCTCAGGTTCGACATGGCCGTTTCGTACAACTGATTCGACTCCATAAACTGGTCGAAAACCTCGGTCGTAATTACCAGGGTACGCGGTATGGTAATGTGCAGGTTCGAATATTTATTACGCAGGTTGTTACGCGAAATCAAATTGTCGATAAAAGCCAGCCCCCGAGCTTTACCGCCCAGAGAACCGTCGCCCAGGCGGGTGAACAACAGGTATTTATCGTATTCATCACGATAGAACTTAGCAATAACACCCCGCGCACTGTTGAAACGATACCACGAAATAGTATCATGAACGTACATTTTCAGCTCGGTGGCTGATTTAAAATCGCTGGCATTAATGCCTTCGAAAAGACGAGCAATGCTAAATAAGGCCCGGGCTTTTAACCAGCGCGAAAAAAAGTGCATTCTGGCACGGTCGAGAATTACCTCATCGGGAATGTGCATAATGCATTCCTGCAAATCCTTGATATTGGTAACCCGTGCAATTTCTTCGCCTGTATCGGGGTGCCTGAAAATAAAATCGCCAAATGCAAATTCCTCGAGAATCACCCTTTTCAGATCGAAGAGAAAAGTTTTGGAATATTTATTTAAAAAAATTGCCCCGTGCCGAATGGCCTTTTCCTCGTTATCAGCTTCTGACGACTGAATAATTACCGGCAGAAAACTGTTTTCTTCACGTATTTTACGCAGGAGATGAAAACCTGCTTCACGGTCGTGCCTGCCCTTACGCGGATAGCGTACATCGGTAATAACCCCCAACAGGTTCGTCTTATATTTTTCGTAAAGCTCCACTGCCTGCTCGAAATTGGTAGCCATGAGCAACTTAGGCCTGCCCCGCATTCTCACGTTTTTCTCATGTTCGTTCAGCCCTTCCGAAACATAAGTTTTCGCCTGGGTGATGAGCATTTTATAGAGATTGGGCAGGTAGCTGGAATAATATCGAAAAGAGTCTTCAACCAGAATGATGGTCTGAACTCCCACAATTTTGGCATCATAATCAACATTGAGTTTATCTTCGAGAAGTTTGATAATGGCGAGCAAAATGCCAACGTCGCCCAGCCAGCAGAAAATGTAATCAAATATTTTTTCTTCCATGCTCTCGAGGCGCTGATTTACTTCGCGCGAAAATGGGGTGAGCACCACAATGGGAATCCCCGGATAATTTTCCTTTATTTCTTTTGATAGTTCAAAGGGATCACGGTCAACCAGGCTCAACATGGTAATAACCAGATTAACTTTCTCCTGCTCCAGCACCTCCATGGCTTCTTCGGCCGAGGTAACCTGAATTATTTCGGGAGGAAAACGCAGGTTCAGCGAAACATATTCATTAAACAACTGGGCATCGATACGTCCGTCCTCTTCCAGAATAAATGCATCGTAGGGGCTGCAAATCAGCAACACGCGGTAAATGCGTTTTCGCATCAATTTGTTGAAGGCAGTACGCTCAAAATAGTAATTATCGAGGTTGTCGCTTTGGTAAAACTTTTCCTTTACAGTTAATATTTTTGTTTGCTCACCCATTGGTTCAATTTTTGATGTAATTTACATATATTTACAAAAATAAAAACTGATTGCTATGAAAAAATTAATCTTTACAGTTTTAACGGCATGTTTTGCATTTGCATTGAGTACGAATGCGCAAAAAGTATATAGCTGCGAATATAAAAGCGATGCAAAAGTAAAAGTTTATGTTTGCGATTATAAAAGCGATGCCGACCTGGTGGTGTATAAATGTGATTATAAGAGCGACGCCACAGGCAATGATGGCAAATGGTATTTTTGCGATTACAAAAGCGATGCAGATAAAACCATTTATTTCTGCGATTATAAGAGCGATGCCGACCTGCTGATTTATTTCTCGGAATATAAAAGCGATGCGGGTTGGAAGAACACTTCGAAGAAACAACTGATGTACTGATGAAGAAGCTGATATTTTTTGGGATTTTGGCGCTGGTTGCGCTGAACCTGAACGCCCAGAAAGTGTTTTCGACACAATACGAATATCAGGCCGATGTTAAGGTTTACGTTGTGCAGTACGAATATCAGGCTGACCTTTGTGTGTATAAGGAGAGTTACGAATATCAGGCCGGTGACAACGACGGTAAATGGTTTTTCACCGAATATGAGTATCAGGCAAAGAAGAAGATTTTTTTTGTAGCCAACGAATATCAGGCTGACATTAAAGTATTTTTTGTTGATTACGAATATCAGGCCGGCTGGAAAAACAAAGAGAAAATGTATAAGTTGTTTTGATAGAAGGGTAAAATTCTGTTTTTTACATGGCTCTTTCGCGAACGAAAAAAATCATTCTCTTCATTCTTTCCTTTCTTGTTGCAATTCTGTTGGTTGTCCTCATCGGAGGGCCGGTTTACTTAGAGTATAAAATAAGGACAGAGCTGGAAAAAGGCTTTTCGGAGGCACTGAATTCTGAGGTTTGTATCGCCGATGTTGACATCCGGTGGATGAAAGGTGAAATTATGCTGACCCATCTGGTGGTGTACAGTCAGACTTTTCCTAAACCAAAAGTAAAGTTGAGTATTGCTGAAGCCGGTATTATTCTAAATCAGGAAACCGGTATGAGTTTACAAAACATGAATATCGACCGATTGTACATTACCGATTGTAACATTTTTATTATTACCGATGCCGAAGGACAAATCAACTGGGAGCCATCGCAAAACGAAGCGGAATCGTACGACAGTATCCCTTCGGTAAAAATCAATGAAATCGACATTACCAATGCAAGCATTCACATCGTAAACCACCAGAAAAAAACCAGCTATCACGTAAATGATGTTTGCATAAACTATGACAAACCCAACACTGACCCGAATACATACAATGTATATGCGCAAGTCGAAAACATACAATTGAACCCCGGCACGGGGCATTACATTTTACCACGGCTTGAGTGGCAGGGCAGCGTTATCAGCGATTCTACCGGATTTAAGTCCTGTATCGGGAATGCCCGCATCAACCAGTGGTTTTCGGAATTCAGGATTGAATACGACAAAAACACCGGTAATACCGACGTCGAATGGTTAACGCCCGAATGTGGGTTCGGTGACTTCGCCAGCCTGTTTCTGCCCATAAATCTGAAAGCTGACACGCTGAAATTCAGTGGAAACTTCAGTTCCCAACTCAATCTGAAGCTATCGAAACAACTGGGACTGGAATTACTCTCTGTGAAGTCGGAATTCGCCAATTCCCGCGTTGAAAACAAAATCAGGAATACTTCGGGAGGAATCCACGGTGTAAGCCATTTTTATTACCGGTATTCCACAGAAGGTGAACAGGTATATCGTAACGACAGCCTGACAATATTTTCAGGCAATGATACGCTGAACTGGTATGTTGCCAACAATCCCAAAGATAAAAGACTATTCAATGCCAACGCATCAGGCAGCATATCGCTCGACAGCATCAGTCATCTGTTTGAGCTGAATCAGCTAAGTCTGTTTGGCCGGATTGAAGCTGAAAAACAAACGTCTGGCGAAGTCAGACTGAGTTTCGATAATGCAGGAATTTATAATCACAAAACGGAGAGAACGCTCCGTTTCGACGAAAGTTTTGTAAGCTTATCTCCCGTTGAAACCCGTTTCGGAATTACCATTTCGGAACCTCAGCACCATTGGTTTACCATGGATGCTGCTATGTTACGAAGCGAAAACACCACATCACAACTTGTGGTAAACATTCACATTCCTGTGTTACAATTAGGCGCTTCAAATGGTGATAACAGCTTGTTGGGAACCGGTTATACATTCCCGAAGAATTCTGATGTTCAAACGTTTATCATACACTACCCGCAGCAAATAAGCAGTATTGTAAGCCTGAATATCGACAGTTTATCGGTTGGCGGGACACTGATTACCAATGTAAATTCTAAATTTACCGGTAACAACGAAAGCCTGTATTTCGGTATTCGTGCAAAAAATGACAGTTTCAACTATATCGATGCAGAAACAGGGTGCAAAAGAATTTCAGACAACCGGCACAAAGCCTTCATTAAGTCGGATATTCGCTTGCAGGGTACCCAAAAAGACATATCGGGGAACATTTGGGCAAGCTGCGTTTTAACGGCTGAAACTGACGACAGCCTGCACTTCTGTGATAACTCAATCCATGGCACTGTGATGTTTCATACCGATAGCATCGAAGTGAGTAAAAAGCTGATATCGGGTATAATACCTTACGTTCAACGGCTTATATCCGGCGAATCGCTAAAAATCAGTAAAACCACTTTACTCTGTCAGGTCAGCTATTCCGATTTTCTCATTGAACCATTCGATGTAAGCATTGATAAGTGGACCGCACATGGAAGCGGAGGGTTCAATCCATCCGACAGTATCAATATCAGTGCGGTATTGACTGTAGACCCAAAACAATTGAGTTTTATAGAGCGGAGCATACTAAAGGACAAGGCTGAACAATCGGGGGCTGACTTCGATGAACTAATACAAAGTAAGAAAATCAGCGTTTTGATGATCGTGAGGGGGCTTTTCAAGCATCCGGTTACCTACACAAAATTCCGCAAAACTGAAAATTAACAGAAAACTTCACGAGAGTAAACTCCGCTCAAAAAAACGGAAAAACATTCTCAATTCGCACCCAAAACTACCGGACTCAGGTCGCTGTCGCGGATAACTGCCTTTGTATTGATGGCATCAACGGTTATTACCGACTTTCGTCCGGTAACCTGGTTAAGCATTTCGATGCGGTGGGCAAAATATTTGCCGGAGACACCGTTTACCGGTTCATATTTACTCAGGACCATTTCGCGCGTAATCTTTCCGGTGGCATCAAAATACTCCACTTTTTGTGTAAGGTATTTCGCTTTATCGATGTAACATACTTTTTTTGAGAAGCCATATTTCTTTTCGATGTCCTTGTTAATTGGAATCATCTCGATGACATAGCACACTGTCCCGTTAATATTTTTATCGGCGAGCTTTTTGAAGTTATATTCATTCTCGTTGGGTTTACTCATGTCGGAATTGGTGAACTCTGAGCCCATAAAGCTCTGTTTTTTTTCTGTACTGACTATACGTCGCGATTTTCGCAATGCCGGCAGGTAAATCCACATATCGTCTTCTTTTGAATCGTAATCATACACCAGCATCGAAGTACCGGCAACATCGGCAGGTGAATTGAACACAATAAGCGTTTTGGTTGCATCACCCGAATTCAGGCTTTTCGATGTCGTCTGACGAACCCGCTGGTTACCCTTAGCATCGAAAATGCTCAGGGTTTGGGTCATTTCGAAGTTGCTGAGTTCAACCGTAGCAGCAGCTTTCTTGCTGATTTCGGATGCAGTCTGGGCATTCATTACCGGAATCGTGGCGAAGAATACCATCATAATTAAGATTGGTGTTTTCATTGTTGTAAGTTTTAGTTTATCGTTTTAATTTTATTTCGATGTTTTCGTTTTTTGTAAGTTGAATTGATGTCTCTCTGAACGAAGGAGCCGAGAGTACGGGGCGGATATTGTTCGAAAAACCAAAGGCTTCGCTGGGATAACCCAGAAAATTTGTATCACATTCACCGTTGGCATTGCTATCGTGACAAACGCAAACCGAATAAGTGCCCGCAGGCAGTTCTACACGAACATTGCTTACCGGAGACCGGGCCGGAACTACCAAATCGCGAAAAGCCCTGCCCTTTTTCGGAAAGGATTTGGAATCGTTAAAAATTCCTATCAACAGGTTTCCCTGATTGCTTTCGACCTGGCTTACCGAAATTTGCAAAACGTAAACCTGAGCATTTGCCAATCCGGCCATTATAAGCAATAGCATTATGCAAGCTAACTTCTTCATATTTTTCTCTTTTTATTGGCAACAACACAAATGGCGGGTACTACAATAAGCGAAAAAATAAGACACAGGCTCAGGGCGCTTATCATCAACAGAGCAAAATTCTGCAGGGCTACAAACGACGACAACAATAAAACCACAAATCCCAGCATCACCGACAAGGAATTGATGATAATGCCCCTGCCAGTGGTGGTAAGTGTTCGGAACACGGCCTCCGGCACGGTCAATCCGTTTTTAAGTTCAAATGTATATCGGTACAGAAAATGAATGGTATAATCAACACCGATGCCCACCACTACCGATGAAATCAGCGCTGTGACAACATTTACAGGAACTCCAAAAAACCCCATCAATCCGAACATTATAACAATGGTTGCCGAAAGGGGAATGCAGCCCAGCAATGCATACCGAAACGATTTAAATATTATTAAAAGCAATATAAAAACCAGCAGCACCGAGATGATGAGCGAGTACACCTGTCCCCTGATTATCGCATCTATCATTTCGTAGGTCATCAGTGCAAAACCACCATACACGGCATCCAGACCCTGGGATTCAATCAATTCGTCGGTGCGGTCGAACACGGCTTTGTAGTCGGCGTTGGTTTCAGCTTTAAACTGCACGGTTATTACCGCTTTTTCGAAGTTGAAATCAACCAATTGCTCAAAATCGGATGGGTCGCCTCCCATGGAATATAATTCAAACATCTGAGCCACAGCTTCCCTGCTATCGGGAATTTCGCCATACATAGCATCGCTGCTGTCGCAAACAGCCGATGTCATTGTTCGCATTACACCCGCGATGGAGAGCACATTACCCACCTGAGGCATTTTCCTGAGTTCGCTTTCGAGGGTATCGATGCGACGCAATACCGCAGGGTCTTTAATATCGCCCTTTACCATTATCGAAAAATTGCGACAACCCCCGAATTGCTCGTTAATCAACGCATTGGCTGTAAGATAATCGTGCTTTCGCGGCAATACGTTTTCGGCGTTAGGGTCAACTTTTATCCCAAAAATTCCGGTTGCTGCAGCAAGCAGCCCAATTGCAGCCAGCAAAATCAATAGTCCGGGCCTTTTAACAACAAATCCTGACATCGACTCAATAAAACGATTCCTTTGCGTTGATTTTGCCGTGCGTTTACGATTGGCAGCCACAATGGGTTTTCCGCCGTAAAACAACAGTAAGGGTACAATTATCAAGCTGATAATCAAAGCCATACTGACACCCCAGGCCGCTGAAACACCGGTTTGTCTTGCCGGTATCATCACATGGGTAAGCATGGTTAAAATACCGGCTATTGTAGTTAATCCGGTAAACAATACCGGCATTTTCAATCTATCGAATAACGAGCTGACCAATGCCTGCGAATTGGAATCGGGCTTTTCGAGTGCATCTTCGATGTATCCCGACACAAAGTGAACCCCATAATTATTCGAAATAGCAAGCATCATTACAGGTACGAGAATACTGATAATGCTTAGATTCCAACCTAATAAAGGCATTAGTCCGATAGCAAAAACCACCGATAAAACCACGACGAACAGCGGTATCATCACAGCCCTGAGACTGCGGAACGACAGCCACAAAAATACAATCATAAGCAATAAGCCTACCGGAAGCAACACATACAAATCTCCCCTGATATCGCGGTTCACCACCATCCTCAACTGCGGTTCACCGGCCACCAACACCCTGTCGGTACCGGGGTTCGCCCCCAACACACTGTCGATGGCGAGATTCAGCGATTCATCACTGGCATCGGGGCTGCGGTTAACCATAGCCAGTGCATACCGGTAATTCTTTGATACCAGCTTTCCGAAAATCAAATCATTATCAGCTGTCCATTCTTCGAGTTCAATAGTCTCCTCTTTGGTTTCCGGAATAAATGGTACTGCCGGGTCGACAGCCATAAAACCTCCACCCGAGTGAATTTTGCTTGCACTAAATACCGAAATTACCTTTTCGACACCCGGAATCCCTCCGATGCCTTCACAAATACTTTTAAAGCGCAGCAGGGCATCGTGATTGAAAATATTTTCGGATTCATACAGTAACAGGATCGGCTCGGTGGTTCCAAAACTTTCTTCAATTCGATTCGTATTTTGCAAGGATTGCGATTTTTCGGGAAAATATTTTCGCAGATCAGAATCAATGTGCACACTGAGCATGGGGATACATGCCGCAATAACAATAATGACGCTGATTGCTGCAATCAGTTTACGGTACTTGAAAATCGTCAAAAAATCTTTCATTTCAGAATGTGGTTTTAATTTGAAGAAAGGCCGCATTAAGCACCTTGGAAGCATAGTCATTGAGGGTTTCTTCCGGCCCAAACAAAAGCATTGCCCCCAAACTCAGGTTTACATTATCGTTAACCGAATAGGTGATCAAGGGCCTGATTATCCATTCGCGTGTACTGATTTGATATCCCAGTGCAAGTTCGGTATGCAGCGATTCGTACAAAAAGTTTTTCGACAGTAACAGACTAACACCATGGGTATATTTTTTCTGCTGATAAAAAATCATACGGTTGAAATTGACCATAGTATTAATCATTGCCTCCAGGTTATGAGCCGGTTCGGGCAAGGCTTCGAAACCGGGAGCGAAGTGGGATGAATACTGTAAGATTGTTTGAACTCCAACAAACGATTTCTCAACCGACAGGTTACCATGAAACCCGTCAACGGGATATGCCATATTTATCGCGGTATCAAGAATATGGTTATATGCAATTTCCCATTTAAAAATCATGGTCTTTGCCGGAACTTCAGCATCAAATGCCAGCATAGTCTGCCGGTGGTACACAGGAATTAAATACACCTGCATCGGGTCCGAAAAAAAATCGATGCTGTGCAGGTTAAAGCCATAGGTGGGCGAATACCCTGTAAAGGCGGTGAATCCGGCACTAAATGCATTCATATCCAGGCTCAGGCGTGTAGCGTACGAGGCGTTCCTGAAACCGGGTTCAGGTTCCGCAGCGTCGTTAAACGAAACATTATCGCCCATGTCGAAAAGGTCGAAACGATAGACCGATGGCGTATAAAACGGGATGGCTACAAGCTGCCATTTCAACCTGTCGGCAATTTTCACCGTAGTGTGCAGCATCCACTGCGACATTTTCGAATCGTCGGGTTCAGCACTGATGAAAAAATAATTGGCAGGCATCACTGGGTTTGCTACGCTATTGTAATCGGAGCGACTCCAGTCGAGAACCTTACGCCCCAGTGATACATCAAAATTTCGTGAACTGTAACCCGCATACGCTTCTCTGATTTCAGGTATATTCTGAAACTGTCCATACTGATATCCAGATCTAAATCTGACATCGAAGCGGGCATTACAGGCTTTATCCTGGCCAAAATCTCCCCTGAGGCTGACTTCGGCCAATGCTGCCGGAATATCATATTGCTCCCAGCCCACCGAGGCCCAGGCTCTTACAGAACCTTTGAGTGGTGACAATATTGAATTATTTTGTGTTTGAGTCGAAACAGACAGTGGATAAAACAGAACCACCACAATTACCAGCAAGCGAAATTTCATAGAATAAAATTTTAATTCTATTGCAAATGAAAGACATGCCCGGTCAGAATTGATTATGGCAGTGCAATTTGAACCAGAAAACTTCGCGATTCGAACAAGTTTTTAGAATCGGTTATTTTACGTTGAATATCAATACAATAAGAGTTCAGATAACACAATCCGAACTCAACACAAATTAATTTTTGCCGGAAATCTGAGTTTTATATTGCATTGGGGTTAAACCGGTAAAACTTTTGAATACGGTAAAAAATGTAGTCTTACTGTTGAAGCCGCAATCGTAACCAATGGCCTCAATCGAGAGTTTATCGTTGCTCCGGTCGGTGAGCATGGCTTTGGCTTTTTCGATACGATACTCGTTTACAAA
>JAKQPY010000214.1:0-3291 GCA_029564465.1 Bacteroidota bacterium
ACCGAATTATGCTCGACAATTTCAGCGTGGGCAACACCCGCTTGGCTGTCGAACAAATTGCGGGTCGTTACGAAACCGAATCATCGGGAGGTATCGGTCTTCACAATGTCAGCGAATATGCAGCTGCAGGCGTCGATTTCATTTCGATCGGGGCACTCACACACCATATCAGCAGCCTCGATTTAAGTCTAAAAGCTTTCTGATGAAAGACCGGCTAAAAAAGCTAATAGTCCATAGGTTTAAAAAACCTGCCGATTGGCTAAAACGCCGTTCATTACCCGGCTTCGACGGATACCCGATTTACGATGTTGGTCTGTTTTTCGTGAAAGGATTGGTCAGGGGAAATCTCGGCATCAGAGCAGCCGGCGTTGCTTTCAATATTTTTTTATCCTTGTTCCCTCTTATCATTTTCTTCTTCACGCTGATACCCTATATACCCATTGAAAATTTTCAGCAGGAACTGCTCGATTTTATTAATGGCGTGCTGCCCGATGAAGCCTACTCACTGTTCAGCACCACCATCGAAGATACCGTTATCAAACAGCGCGGCGACCTGCTGTCGCTGGGGGTAATCATGATGCTGTTTTTCTCATCAAACGGAATCATGGCTCTTACCGATGCCTTTAATGCTACCTACCATGGACTCGAAACCCGATCATTTTTCAATCGAAGGTTCATATCGATAGTGCTGGTTTTGATACTTTCGGTTCTGCTCACATCCGCCATTTTTCTTATTACGGCCAGCGATTGGCTGCTGAATGCCCTGATGAATGTTGAATTCCTGAAAAGTACCTGGATTTACTTTTTTATCAACCTGCTGAAATGGGTTATTGTAATTGCGCTGTTTTTCTTCTCAACATCTTTTCTCTATTACCTGGCTCCCTCTCGCAGAAACCGGTTCCGGTTTATTTCGCCCGGGGCAACACTCGCCACAATTATTCAGATTGTAGCTACTCTTGCTTTTTCATATTATCTCAACAACTTCGCCCAGTACAATAAAATTTATGGGTCTATAGGTACCGTGATGATTGTAATGCTGCTGCTGTACTTTACAGCTTATGCACTGATTGTGGGGTTTGAGCTCAACGCAAGCATTAACGAAAACAAACGTACTAAGCCCATTCGTTTCAGGGTACAAAAAAAACAACCCTGAAAACTGCCGGGGTAGGCAAATCAGGGTAGTTTTGGGCGGCTGAAGTATTGCCGCACGGGTTAAGATTGCTGGTTGCTGAAGTAATCAAACACAGTTTCTTTGTTGCAGTCGTTCACCGTAAACAAAAACTCTCCGTTTTTGTAAACAAAATAATGATATGAATTTCCTACCGGCGAACAACTCGGAATATTGCGCAGCATATCGGCTTCAACCCTCCAAATCGCATATTCGCCCCGGGTTATTACCAGTTCCGATTGAGCCAGTCCCGACTTCGACCATGGCATTTCGAGGGTATTTACCACCCGTACTTCAGGCTTCATAATTGCCGGCATTTCGCTGCTTTCGCTACCTCCTGTCGAGCTACTGTTAATAATTAAAGTATCGCTTGCAAATGTAGCAATGCTGCCTAATAAAAGGACAGCGGCTATAGTCATCAAAATTTTTTTCATTGTTTTAGTTTTTTAAGGTTAACAATATTATTAGCGGTTTGTTTACGCCACAAAGATAGATACGTCCTATTGCAGAATGAGTTAAGACATCGTTAAACAAAACGCCGAATACGTTAATCTTGGTTAAGAAGCGTTAACAACTGTTAAAACAAATCGCGGAAATATCTTTAAGAAGAAGTCGAAAGCCTTGCCTTCAGAGAGAAAACTTAATTTACACGGCTCATCACAAACAAAGTACCCAACCCGGCAGCAATGCCTGCCACCGAACCAAAAATTGAGCGTTTAAGTATTTTAGTTTTACCGTGCTGCTTATAACCATACACAAACAATTCGTCGCTGGCCTGCGTGGGGTAGTGCTTCAACACGTATGCATTGCAGGGTTTTGCAAACGAAATACCCACATTGTAGGCAATGGGTAAACACAGGCCGAGCATAGGGTTAATGGGCATAAGCATACTGCCGTAGCCTACGGCAAAACCTGCCAAAAAAGGCCAAACAGGCTTGTAGTCCTTATAGGCTGCCGATTCACCCTGCACCACATAGCGCATTTCGAAGGTCGAGAACTGTTCTGCATCCTGTGGCTTATAAATAACTGTTTCAACATTGGATACGTTGCTTACCGAAAAAACTTCGCTGCCATCGAGTAAACGCAACTTTTGCTGACCTCCTTTCATACCTTTATATTCCAACAGATTCAACACCGAATCGTATCGAAAATCGGCAGTCGAAATTGTCTTTCCATTAAGCAGCGTAATGGTGCACTGTGCATTGAGCCCGGTTAAAATACCCAGTAACACAACACACAAAACCGTAATTCTTTTCATCAGCAGGTATATTTCTTACAAAAAAAACAAAATATTGCCAATTGTCAATATGTATTGTTGCAGTATTTTTTAAATTTACCGCTCATTAAAAAATAACACTTATTAATTAATAAATAACATGAATCATAATTTTGTTGACCGGCACATTGGCCCGCGCGATGGTGAAATAAGCGAAATGCTTGAGGTTATAGGAGCAAAATCTTTGGAAGACCTGATTGATCAGGTAGTACCAAAAGCCATCAGGTTACCCGAGGAACTGAAGCTCCCCGAAGGTATAGCTGAACATGAATTTCTAAACCTGATGGGCGAAGTTGCTGCCAAAAACAAGATATACCGCAGCTTTATCGGTCGTGGTTACTACGGCTGCGCTATGCCCTCAGTAATAAAACGTAACATCTTCGAAAATGCAAGCTGGTACACATCCTATACACCCTATCAGGCCGAAATTTCGCAGGGCCGTCTCGAAGCACTGCTGAACTTTCAAACCATGATTACCGAACTTACAGGAATGAAAGTATCCAACTGCTCCCTGCTCGACGAAGCCACTGCTGCTGCCGAAGCCATGAGCATGATGCTCGAAATGCGTTCGCGCCAGGCCATGAAAGAAGGCCGCAACCTGCTCTTTGTCGATAACCGGTTGTTTCCCCAAACCATCGATGTATTGAAACTGCGCGCCAAACCCATTGGTGTCGAAATTGTTTTCGGCGATTTCGAAACAGCCGCTATGAGCGACAAAACCTTTGGTGCCATCGTCCAGTATCCGGCTGCAAACGGAGAGATTTACGATTACAAGGCTTTCGCCGAAAAACTGCATGCCAGCGGAATAGCCCTGACGGCCGTGGTTGACCTCATGTCGCTGGCTATT
>JAKQPY010000217.1:0-27727 GCA_029564465.1 Bacteroidota bacterium
CGGGCACTCAAGTTTAAGCACCAACCGTTGTTACTAATTCTGTTACACAGAAGGGAGTACGAACATGAAAATTTAATCTCTTAAACTTGATTTTTAATTAACTGAATTTTAAACGTTTACAAAATTATATACACATGAAAAGGAATGACACATTCAGCAGCAGCGATATTTCGTCACCGGGAGGGTACATTACCGTGAAATTAGGCGGGTTCTGATACATGCGCTTCGACAATTTTTGTCTTTTTCCATAATGGTTTGTGCCGGATTTTCATCAAAACAAATACACTATGAGACCTGTAATGATATTATTTTTCCTTGTTGCCACCATAAGTTGTGGTTATGCACAGGACGATTATTATGGTATTGATTTTTCTAACAACAAGTATCCATATGGCAAATGGAAACCCGAAGTATTGAAAGAAGCCAACTCATGCGCTGAAGCCGGATTCATGACTGAAGAAGAAAAGAAAGCCGTGTTTCTGGTTAATCTGGCACGAATCGACGGTAAATTGTTTGCTCAGACATTCTGGCAGGATTATTATGACTCTCGGCGGATGAAACCCTCTGAATCGGTTACCTCTCTCATAAAGGATTTGGATAAGACCAGAAATTTGCCGGTGTTGTCGCCCGAAAAGGACTTATACAGAGTGACCGAAGATTTTGCTGTTAAAAATGGTAGATCAGGAAAAACCGAAAACAAGGGGTATAAGGCGCGTTATGCCAAAATCGCGAAGATGTATTCCGGTATTGTTGAGAACTATCATCTGGGTAATTCCGAGGCCATCCACATTGTAATGGCCATGCTCCTCGATGATGCAAATGCTTCGAAAACGAATCGTAAGAACCTTTTGAGCAAGAAATATAATGCGGTTGGTTTCAGCATCCGTGAGCATAACAAGCAGAAATATAACACGGTTATGGGTCTGGCGACCCGAAAGTAGCTAACCAAGGGCTACATCGAGAAGCATCATTACCGCAAAACCAAGCATGGCTCCGATGGTTGAAATATCGGTTTCGTGGCCATTCTGGGCTTCGGGAATTAACTCTTCAACAACAACAAAAATCATAGCGCCGGCTGCAAACGAAAGGGCAAAAGGTAGTACCGGGTTAATGTAGATTACGGCTAAAGCACCCAATACACCGGCAATTGGCTCAACAATTCCGCTGAGTTGACCGTAGAAAAAGGCCTTACGACGCGAAAACCCTTCACGACGTAATGGTATTGAGACTGCGGCACCTTCAGGAAAATTTTGTAAGCCGATACCCATAGCAAGTGCCATTGCACCTGCCAGTGCTCCGGCGCTGTAATTGTTTGCCAGCGCTCCAAAAGCCACGCCCACCGCCAGACCTTCCGGAATATTGTGCAGGGTGATAGCCACTATGAGCAGGGTGCTGCGCTGCCATGATGTTTTAATTCCTTCAGCTTTATTGGTTTCAAGCCCCATGTGCAGGTGGGGAAGCAAACGGTCGACAAGGTACAGAAATGCACCACCTGCTAAAAACCCGCTTACAGCAGGAATCCATGTGTTTCCTCCCCGCAATTCCTGCATCTCGATGGCAGGCAACAGAAGACTGAAAAAACTCGCTGCAATCATCACTCCGGCGGCAAAGCCCAACATGGCGTTAAGCACCTTGCGGTTGATAATCTTGAAGAAGAAAACGAGTCCTGCCCCCAAAGCAGTCATCCCCCAGGTGAACAGTGTTGCAAATAAAGCCAGAATTACCGGGTGATACCCCGACAGCCATTCAAACAGCATAAATAGTTAAAAGATTTTTAAACCGGTCCAGGTTCTGGTTGCAACGTCATAGAAAAAGGCGTAGTCGTTGGCGAAATCGAATTTAAAGCTGCAACTGGTGATAAGCTGAGATGGCAATTTGAGTTTGGCAGTGTTGTCACCACTTTTTATATCGAAAAAGTACAGCTCGTTTTGTTCGCAGTTGAGCAATCCGATTTCCAAACCCTTATAACCGGTGTAAATCAGCGAAGTACTGTTGATTTCGTAAACGGGGCAGGGCAGTTTTAATGCGATTTCTTTCACGAGACTGCCATCGGAATGCAAACATTTATACAATACGCCATCACTATAGAAAAGAATATGGTCATTTTTGGGGTCATATTCAGCACACGCGTTTTCTGATGGAGCTGTATTGCCTTCGACTAAGGTGCTCGATTCTCCTACCGGAGCGCCATCGTCACCCAGTACAATACAGTAAATACCATTCTGGTAACCATTAGTTTCAAGGCAACGGGTTTTCGAGTTGTACCAAAGACCGCGACAATCAACCCCGGCCGCCTGGGTGATGACAAAATCGCCGTTTTTACTGAATACTTCCAGCGGAAACATAGCATTCCCGGCAATAACCGCATAGTAAATTTTGTGACCCGAATGGAATGCGATTCCGCTCCCATTGGTGCCGTCTTCCTGATTCTCAAGTTTTAAACTGATATATTCCGAAGGTTGATCTATCAGTGTTTTAGTCGGGCTACAGGATAACACTGCAAAGACAATTAATATGGTCGAAAAAATAATGATTCCCGTGTTTTTCATTGTTCAGGTTTTATGATTTCATGCCAAAGATAATACATAAATTGTTGAAAACAAATTAATTTTGTTAATAACTTTTTTTATTCGACAAAAAACACTATTTTTACCTTTCGAAAACTTATACTAACAGACTATGAAACGAATTGCATTGTTTTTGTTCTTTGGGATAGTAAGCATCATATTATCAGCCCAAAACGGAAAACTCGAAGTGGTGGTCAACAACGATTACGCTGATGGTGAAATCAAGTACGACCTGGTGGTTAATCTCTGGTTGAACGATTCTTTGGTGAGTACCTCCGATGATTTCGATTATACCCTGTTCGAAAATCTCGAAGCCGGGGTGTATCGCATCGAAGTATTTGCAGGCGAGAAAAAGGTGTTATCATACGATTATGCTGTAGTTGAGCCAGGCTCTACCAGCTATATTCAGCTTGAACTGCCCACGATGGAGGTCACTAACGATTCCTTACCAAAAGAAAGCGATGCCTATATGGAGTTTGTTATGCCCCTGCGTTTTAGTTTTAAAACCATTGAGGATAATCCGTATGCGATTAAACGTGAAATTGGTTTTGGTTACGAATATAACCTGATTATTCCGATAACGAGGCATATTGCTGTCTACAACAATTCAGGCTCATCGGTATATTTCTACAAAGTCAACCCAGAATCTGATCTGACCTGGGGTGCAGGTAAGGAACGTTTTTTTAAATGGACACTGAGTGAGGGTTTATTTTTCCGGTTTTCGGTTCCCAATATCCGAAGAGCACCAATAACAGGTTTGATTTTCGACATGGGTGCTGTATATCACTTCCCATTGCTGATGAACTATACCTATTTTATCAGCGACAACTTCCGCCACTCAGTGGGCCGCATCCACCGCTACAACGATGTTTCGGTGATGGTTCGTATCGGATATGCACCCTTGGTTGTATTCGCCGAATACAATCTGTTCGATTATGTGAAACAACCTTACCCGCAAATGCCAAAACTCAGATTTGGGGTAAGTGTTCAGGTGCCTATGAATTAATGAAAGAACAGGTAGGAGACCACAATTGCTGCTATAATACCCGCAAGATCGGCAATCAGACCGCAGGATAATGCGTGGCGTGTTTTTCGGATACTTACCGAACCAAAATAAACGGCAATAATATAGAATGTGGTATCGGTAGCTCCCTGTAAAACACAGGTTAGCCTCCCAACAAATGAATCAGCTCCGTAATGGCTCATGGCATCCACCATCAGCCCTCTGGCACCGCTGCCACTGAGTGGTTTCATTATAGCCACTGGTAAGGCTGGTACGAAATCGGAATTAAAGCCCAGGCTGGTAAAAAACCATGCTATCCCCATGATGAGAAAATCCATGGCACCCGAAGCCCTGAAAACGCCAATACCAACGAGTATCGCTATCAGGTAGGGAATAATCTTTATTGCGGTTGAAAATCCTTCTTTGGCACCTTCGATAAACGATTCGTAAATGTTTACCTTTTTTCTCAGTGCCATCACAATAAACCCGATAATAACGGTGAACAGAATGACATTGCTCATCAAAGCCGAAACCCATCCGATTTTATCAGCCGGCAAGGTGCTGAAATACCATATTAAACCCGCAATGAACAAGGATAATACCCCAAGGTATGCTATTATGGTTTTGTTAATCAAATTGATTTTCTGTACCGCTGAAACGGCAAGAAGTCCGGCTATTGTGCTGAAAAATGTTGAAATCAGAATCGGAATAAAAACATCGGATGGGTTGGCGGCACCCATCTGGGCACGGTACACCAATATGCTGATGGGTATCAGCGTAAGTCCTGATGTGTTCAGCACAAGGAACATAATCATGGCGTTTGATGCCGTATCTTTTTTGGGATTGAGCTCCTGAAGCTCATTCATGGCCTTGAGTCCCAAGGGAGTGGCTGCATTATCGAGGCCCAGCATATTCGCTGCCACGTTCATAACCATGCTGCCGTGAACCGGATGGTTTTTGGGAATTTCGGGGAATAGTCTGTTGAACAACGGACTGACCACACGTGCTAAAACTTTAATGGCACCGCCATTCTCACCGATTTTCATAATCCCCAGCCAAAGTGTCATAACTCCTGTTAACCCGAGCGACAACTCAAATCCCAGTTTGGCCATGCTGAAGGTGCTGTCCATGATTGCTCCAAAAACTGCCACATCACCAAAGAACAACAGCTTTACCAGTGCGACCACAAAAGCAATCAGAAAAAAAGCAATCCAGATGTAATTTAAAACCATAGCGTTTTTATCCACCTTAAAAATAGGCATCCAACATATAGCCTGATGATGCTGATACGAAATTGTATCAACAAACTAATTAACAGGTAAATCTTGTATGAGTCAGAATTGGTACGAAACGCCGGCCAGCAGCATGGTATGATAAAACGAGACGGGTTGGCCGTTGTCGCCACTGATATAATTTTGCTGGTAGAAGCGGGTAAATGCCCTGAGTCCGATGATTCGCAACGAGAACTTATCGTTGAAATGAAATATTCCTCCGAGTTTAAGTCCGGTTTCAAATCGGTTGATATCCGCCCAATGTTCTTCGTTCTGAATAATATCGTCGACAACACCACCTTCGCCAATTGTAACAACTACCTGTACAGCATCGCGCCCTGCAAAGGCAAACGATCCGTACGGGCCGGCGGTCAACGAAAAATATTTGCCAATCCGCCAGGTGGCCATGGCCGAAACATCGAGATTGTGTGTGTAAGTATTTCCGTGAACCCGTGCGGTGTAAAACGTGGGAATCTGCGTCGTCGATCCGCCAAATTCTACCTCAACCACAGTATCTTTACGCAGGCTCGATTCATAGGTGAAATTCCTGCTGTGATAATGTAGTTCGGGTTGGAGTGTGAACTTTTCGTTTAGACGAAAAGTATATGCGAGCCCCGTGTTGAACCCGATTCCCGGGGAACCGGTTGAATTAGAAACTGATGTATCGGGTATTGCTCCACCATAGGTAATGCCTGCAAACAGCGTAACCTGCGAAAACGAAATTTGTGTCGTAATTAGGAAAATCAACAGTGTTAACAGCCATTTCATCGCCGTGGCATAATCAGCTTAACATCGTCGATTTCCATGATACTGCCCGCATGGGCTTTCATGTTTTGACCCGAAATACTGGTTAAGAAAATAATATTAATCGTATCCTGATTTCTTGCATCCGAACGATAATCATAAGGAAGTACCATAAGAGTAAATACTTCGGTAGTCCCTGTTATTGTTGTAGAAGATTCGGCTACGGTATCGCGCGACTGTGTCTCTGTATTCCAACGGGTCAGACTTGTGTACACAACGGCTGTATCATTGTCGGCTGGTAGATAACGGTAATAAAAACTCAGTGACGACGGCGAAACGGTGATGGGTTTCCCATGCACCAGATTTTCACCGATGGGTTTGCCAGAGTCGAAATCACCGGCAACCAAAATTCCGGGCAATGTCCATTCTTCGGTCCATGCCCTGGCTTCGAGATGCACTGCATTGGTTCCCAGATATCCTTCTTCGGTTTTTGTAAGCACCAGAGGAGCCTGAATAAATGATAAATTGTTGAGGCTTGCCCAGTAATTACCTGAAGGCGACTCAAACTGTGCTTCGTTTTGGGTTTTCATTTCCCAATTTTCGAAACTACCATTCGCAATTTCGGTTGTGTTGAAAACAATCGGGTTTTTATTGTCTTCGGGTTCTTCGGGATCGCACGAAACCAGTAATACTGCGGCCGCAAGAATCCCAAACAAAATGTTCTTCATAGATTCATGTTTTGTAATTTCGGAACAATTATAAACATTTTTTGTTCAAATCAAGTCAAAGTTTGTATCTTTGGAAAAAAGAAAATATGAACAAAGCATTGATAATAACAGTGTTAACATGTTTAGTGTACTTTGCTTCATGCGGTGTGAAGGAGCCATGCGAGCTAAACAACACCGGTGAAATTTGTGTTAAAAACTATTCCGGTAAAGTAACTGAAGTGTACGTGAATGATGTGAGAGTTTTTACGATGGCCGATAATACCGAAAATTGCCTGACGAAGCCGGTAGGTGATTATACCGTTAAATTCATAAACCTCACCGACGAGAATTCTGTTACGGTAACTGTGCTTCAATGCGAATCGACATCGGTTAACGTGAGTTTCTGAGCATGCAGGGTGTTCGGGTGTACTCGGCCTCGGCAGGTGCCGGAAAAACATTCCGGCTAACTGCAGAATGCCTTTCGCTGCTGGTAAGCAATCCGCATGATTACCGGCACATTCTGGCGGTAACTTTTACCAACAAGGCCAGTGAAGAAATGAAGGAGCGCCTCGTAAGCGAACTCCACGTACTGGCATCCGGCAAAAAATCCGATTATCTGACTTACCTGCTATCGAACCATGATGTAACCATGCAGGAGGAAGCAATCCGTAAAGCCGCTGCTGTTGCACTGGCTTTGCTGTTGCACGACTACGGACGGTTTTCGTATATGACCATCGATAGTTTTTTTCAGAGAATTCTGAGGAGTTTTATGCGTGAACTGCACCTGAATGCCAATTACGACCTGGAACTCGATAACAGTGCCGTAGTAAGCGATGTGGTCGATAAACTGCTCGACGATACGGCCCGCGACGATGAACTCTTGTTCTGGGTGATGAATGCGGTAAGTCTCAAGCTTCAGGAATCAGGTCGCTGGGATATCAGAGAGGAATTAAAAATTCTTTACAGCGAACTGTTTAAGGAGAAATTTGCATATATCGAAAGGCAGTATCAGCTGCAACGGCTCGACCGGGAGGCGGTGCACAGGCTGATTACGAAGGTGGATATCTTACTTGCAACTCACGAAACATTCCGGAATTCGGTGTATTCTGATGCTATTGCCATTATGCAACAATATGGACTGAGCATCGACGATTTTTTCTCGAAAGGAAGCGGACCGGTGGCATCGCTGATGAAACTGAAAAAGGAAATGGTTGATCCCGGTGTCCGGATGCTTAGTGCACGAGACAACAAAGAGAAACTATTGCACAGTTCCATTCTTTCGCACCGCGATGCCAATGCCATATTTCAGGCCATGAATGCCGTGTTGGTACGTTACCTAGACTGGTATCAAACCAATATCCGCGAGTACAACTCGTGCCGCCTGATAAAAAATCAGGCTTACCTGCTGGGATTGATTGTTGACGGACGCAGGCGTATGGCCGAATATATGAACGAAAACGACAGGTTTTTTATTGGTGACACCCCCCTGTTTCTGTCGGAGCTGGCCGAGGCTAACGATACCCCGTTTATTTTCGAGAAGGCCGGATTGATGCTGAAGCATTACCTTATTGATGAATTTCAGGATACCAGCGAAAAACAATGGGAGGCATTTTTGCCCTTATTGCGTGAAACCATAGCCTATGGCGATAATTTTGGCATGGTGGTGGGCGATGTGAAACAATCGATTTTCAGGTGGCGAAACGGTAACTGGCGCCTTCTGGCCTATGATATCGACAAGCAGTTGCCAGTGAAGCGCTTCGTTCTCGACGAAAACTGGCGCAGCCGCAGCAACATCGTTTGTTTCAATAACAGTATCTTCAGGCTTATTCCTTCGATGTTGCAGGATTACTTCAATCAGCAGGCAGGTAATCTGATGGAACCGATCGAACCCAATCTAAGTACCACACTGACCCATAACTATCATGATGTGATACAGTTGCCTAAATCGGGTGGCGATGGTTTGGTCAGAATTTATTTTGTTGAGAAGGGTAAAAAGGACGATGTGTGGAAGCTCGCAGCAATGATGCGACTGGCCGAAGAAATCGAACAAGTACTTGCTGCAGGCTATGCCCCCGGCGATATTGCCATTCTGGTTCGAGTTCATGCCGATGCTTCGAAAATTACTACCTTTTTGCTCGGGTATCAGAATAGCGAAACGGAGTCCCCCCATGCCAGATATCAGGTGGTTTCCACCGAATCGCTGATGCTGGCGGCCAACCCGTCTATTATTATTATCACCGGACTGATGCGCTATCTGGTACAACCCGATAATCTTCCGGCTCTCTACACGGCGGTTATCAACTATAGGCTGCACATTGCGCACGACAACGATTGTTTTAACCATATCACGGTTAGCGATAATGTAGAAAAACTGTTGGCTGCGCTTCCCGATGCTCTTATCGAAATATTGCAGCGCAAAGATTTTGGTGATATGGTGGGCCTTGCCGAATTGATTATCGAGACTGCAGGCCTTAACCGAAATCCTGCCACCACACCATTCCTCGATGCTTTTCTGCAACTGCTTACCGAATTTTCGATGTCGCGGGGTCTGGGATTGTATGCTTTTGTAGATTGGTGGAATAGCGAAGGGGTGAAGCGCTCGCTGCAAATACCCGAAAACCGCGATGCCGTAAGGGTACTTACCATACATCAGGCCAAAGGGCTTGGTTTCCCGGTGGTGTTCTTTCCTCTCTGTGATTTGGATTTAGAACCGGCCAAGAACCCGATCATGTGGTGTAATACCGGGGGAACTCCGTTCGACGAAATACCTTACCTGCCGGTGAAGTACATGAAAGAAAGCATGGCCAATTCGTTATTCTTCAAGGAATACTATATCGAAAAGCTGAACTCCTATCAGGACAACCTGAATATGCTTTATGTGGCTTTCACACGGGCGAAAGATGCCCTGTTTGTGTATTGTCCTTTGGAGAAGGCCGAAGGCAGCATGCAAAGTTACCTGCACAAGGCAGTTGGTGACGAAACGCTTGTTGACGAAGCAAATTGCACTGCCCTGAATGCTTTTTTCGATAGCGAAAACCAAGTTTTCGAAATGGGTAGTTTGCCCGTGTATAGCAAAAAGTCTGAAAGCGTATCGATTTCAGTCAGCCATCACGTTAATCTAAATACCCGGCAGGCCAGACTCAAAGCGGGATTTGCACGGCTGGCCGAAAATGGTGATATTGCCCGTGGTTTGATGTATCACGCCATTTTCGAAAAGGTGAAACATGTTTCCGACATTGGCAAAGCTGTTGCTCAGGTGGCTGCCGACCTGAATTTATCTGCCGAAAAAACCACTGAACTTCTTAACGAAGTACAAAAGGCTGTGCAACACCGCGAGGTGCAGGCCTGGTTTGACGGCTTTGATGAATTGCACAACGAAACTTGGATTGTGTCGCCCGATGGCAGCTTGCACAAGCCCGACAGGGTGATGCGTTTCGGCGAAAGCTATCAGGTGGTTGATTATAAATTCGGGCAGCGAAACGACAGCCGTTACGAAAAACAAATAAGGGATTACCTTGACTTGATGAATACTATGGGTTATCAGCGTTGCACAGGATATATTTGGTATGTTTTCGAGCAGAAAATACTCAGAATAAATCCCGATGGGGTTGAGTTACTCGATTTATTGGTGTAGAGATATCGGAAAATGCCGGGAAAAACTTATCATTGCAGCAAATGAACAAAACGAAAATTTATTATTCATGAGGAGGTTTATCAGGTTTTTGGTCAGGAACATACCCCGCCCGGTGCTCATCAGGTTTTCGTATGCTTTTGCCGGAATTATTTCGTTGTTTTACAGGGGTAATAAGCATGCATGCCCTATTTGTGGAGGAAGTTTTCGTAAGATGCTACCCTACGGGAACCAGGGTGCCGAAAACCGCCTGTGTCCGAAATGCCTGTCGCTCGAACGGCATCGTATGTTGTGGCTGTATATCAGCCGGCACACACAATTGCTGCAATCCGAAACAAGAATACTACATATTGCCCCCGAACAATCGTTACGGCGGATACTCAAAAAAACGCATGGAGCATCTTACGTAACCGCAGACCTGAAATCACCCATCGCCGATTTACATTTCGATGTGATGCACATTCCTTTACCCGACAATTCGTATGATGTGATTTTATGTAATCATGTGCTCGAACATGTTGAAAACGATATTACTGCCATGAAGGAACTGTACCGTATACTGATACCCGGGGGCTGGGCGGTGATGCAGGTACCAATAAACCCTAATCTCGAAACAACTTACGAAGACTTTAGCATAACATCGCCCGCCGAGCGGGAGAAGGTGTTTGGTCAGTATGATCATGTGCGTTGGCATGGCCGCGATTACCCCGACCGTTTGCGCATGGCCGGGTTCGTTGTGGAAGAATTCGATCCGCTCCGGTTTTATTCTACCGATGAGATGGATTATTTCAGAATTGACGTGAACGAAAAGATGTTTATTGCCCGCAAATAGGATTTGGCTGAAATCCACCTTTTTAACAACATGTTTTATTTTTCGATAAAATGCTAACATCGTAGACTAATTTCATTTGACCTATAAGAAAAATTCTAAAAATCTATGTAAACTGTTGTTGGCAGCCTTGCTGCTATTTGCAACCAATTCAGACCTGTTTGCCCAGGCCGGCGAGGTAAATAATTTCACCTATATGATTCAGGGCCAGCAATACGACAGGGCAATCCATATCATGGTCATGCTGCTTGTCGGCTTTGGTTTCTTAATGGTGTTTGTGCGTAAATATGGCCGGTCGGCACTCACCGCAACATTTCTGCTGGTCAGCATATCGTTGCCTACATACATGCTGATAAAAAGCACGGGTGTTTTTGGTGAGGGTGGCGATGAGATTAAGGCCCTGATTCTTGCCGAATTTGCCGCTGCGAGTTTGTTAATTACAGCAGGGGCTGTGCTTGGGCGGCTTAAGATGCCTCAATATATTTTGCTGGGTTTGCTGTTTGTGCCCTGCTACATGTTCAACGAATGGATTGTGCTCGATGGTGGGTTGGGGCTTGTTGAAGTTGGAGGTGTTGTCGATACCGGCGGTTCAATCGTAATACATGCTTTTGGGGCACTATTCGGGCTTGGTGTGGCTTTTACGATGACCACAAGACAGGAATTTGAGAAAACAATTGAAGCCGATGCCACGAGCGACAGGTATTCTATGCTGGGTAGTATGATGCTTTGGGTTTTCTGGCCAAGCTTTTGCGCTGCCCTGGTTAGCCCTGAGCAAATGCCGCATACTGTGGTGAATGTCATTCTGGCTTTGTGTGGATCAACTCTCACGACCTATATATTCTCGGTGTCCCTACGTAAAAAAATAAGTATTGCCGATATTGCCAATGCAGCCCTGGCTGGTGGAGTAGCCATCGGATCGACATGCGCACTTTCATCGCATACCATGGCTGCGGTAACCGGAATTCTGGCTGGTGGTATATCTACCTTTGGTTTTGCTGTAATCCAGGCGCGGCAACAAAAATGGATGAAAATGATTGATACATGCGGTGTAACCAACCTGCATGGAATACCCGGTATTCTCGGTGGTTTAATTGCCTTACCCATTGTTCACGGAATCAATATGCCTGCACACCTGCTGGGTATGCTTATAACACTGGTGCTTGCCTTCGGGACAGGTTTTGTTGCCGGTAAAATATTGCCAATTCTTGGACGTAAAAAAGAAGCCTACGAAGATTCCGATGAGTTTTTGGATGCCCATGAATAAAATCAGGACAGGCAATCTCAGGTTTAAGATTGGTGTAGAAGATATAAATGCCTGAAGAATGTTTGCTATTCCACCAGCATTACTTCAACACGTCTGTTTTCGTTGGCTTTCCATTTCTGGTCCTCGACTTCCCAAACCGGGTAACGTTTGCCCAATGGCACCATGATGATGCGGTTTTTGTCGATACCCCTTTCGGTTAAAAACTTCTCAATCGATTTGCAACGCCGTTCCGAAAGTTTCAGGTTGTATTCGTCGCTATCAATCAGATCGGTATGCCCGAATAAAACCAATTTGTAGCCGGGTTGGGCGTTCATTATCTTTACAATATTGTCAATCTTTTCGAAATAGGATGTGTCGAGAATGGCTCCGTTAAAATCGTAAAGGGCCACCATCTGGGGTGTAGTAACCGGACTCATTCCTTTAAATGCGTTGGAATGTTTCATCCAATATGATGATGTATCGCCTTCGTAAGTAAAAAAGTTCAGCGTGTCGTTCATGTAAAGTTTTTCACCAACTACAAAATTTGTCCCTGTGTTGGTGTTATATAGTAATTTTACCCCATTGAGTTTGTCGATTTTCGCGGTTCGGAAACTCACAATATAGTAGTTTGCACTCAGGAAGGGCAGCTCTGCCCAAACCCCGTTTATTTCGCTGCTGCTGTTAACATTGTAATAGTTGCCACCGGTGTAATCGGCCATTAGCTTTAACAGCTCACCATTGACTCCTTCACCAAATGTAATTACATGGATACGTGCGCCTGTTTCACGGGCCAGGTTGGCAACCTGTTGTGCACTTACTGTCTTCGACCCCATATAGTAACCTGATGAATTTTCGTAACCATCGGTGAAAACAATGATTTCTTTGATATTGCCCGATTCCATTACCGAATAAATTCCGTCGCCCATAGCAGCATAAAGTGCTGTTCCGCCTCCATAACGCTTCAGACCGTCGAACTGCACCTGTTTTGAGATGTCCGATTTGTCGAGTGTCGGTGGGCATTCTGTAAACACCCGGTCGTCGAACTTAACAATGCTGAGCGAATCAATACTTCGTTTGTTTTCGATGAAGGAAACTGCCGCTTTTTCGAGTTCACCAATGCTGCTTTCCATACTGCCGCTATAATCGAGTACCATCGAAATGTTGCGTGGCCTGTCGTTGCTCTTTCTCACTTCGGTAACCCTGAAATCGTTCACCTTGTTTCGGCCACCGTCGGTATAGGTTTCGGTTAAACCAATAAAATACTTGCCGGCATCTTTCTCTGTAATTGTGGGAGGAGCCAGTCCGTGCACAAAGTTACCGTTGGTATCAACCACCATCACATACAAATGCACTATATCGGGATATTCACTCAGGTCAACAGCAAAAATTTCGTAATCAAGGCGAATGCCTTTAGCCAGTTGTGTGTAATTGACCTCTCCCGAAATCAGCTTACGTTTAATGATTTCGATTTTCAGGCTTCGGCTGTCCTCCACACCATTCAGATAGGAGTATAGCACGATTTCGGTATCGGCTTCGGGTTTAATCGAAAAACTACCTTTTAGTTTTTGAGTTTCACGTGAACAAGAAATCTTCACCGAATCGGCATCTTCGACTTCCCAGGTCATAACAACTTCATCGCCTGCGAAAACCCGGGTATTGCCGTTGAAAAATTTGATTTTCGAACGGTATGCTTCAATCGAAAACGTTTCTATGTCGATACTGTTGTTGCTTCGGTAGGCACTGATCTTAAACGTTTTTGATGACTCCATACTTACCCATATTTCGCCAATGGCCGGAAGGCTGTCGGCAATTCCATCGATTTTCACAAAATCGGTATTTTTATATTTCCAGGATATCAAAGCTGAACTGCCAATTTTTACTTTAGCAGGATAGCTGAGGTTTTCGACATAGCTAACGCGGATACGTTTCGAAACACGGTCGGAATAGCCTGCATTGTTGTAAGCTATAATGCTGATTGTGGTATCTTTTGCCGATTGCAACATGAATTTTCCCTCAGGCGGAAATTCGGCATCAACCCCGTTGATTTTAACATAGCTGCAGTTTTCGGCTGACCAGTTTATAGAATAAGTTCCTTCATCGTTTATTTTTTCCGGTGCATTGAAACTGATAATTTTAGGCTGAACCACCTCGATAGTGATACGTTTTTTTTCCTGCGACTTGCCTTTTTCGGCCACAAAAATATAGGTCGTACTTTGTGTTGGGCTGACGAAAATACTGCCTTCCATGGGCAGTTCGGCTGAACCCAGCTCGTTGCAATAAAATTTCTTTGCCCCCTCAACATTCCACCATATCGAAATAGAATCACCGGCATTAATCGTACGGTTGGTAAAACCCGTACCGATACTTAACTGTATTGTCTGTGAAAATACTGCCAGCGCAAGACACAGCAAAAAGGTTGTCACAAGGATTTGCCTGAGAATGTTTTTAATGAATAATTGCATAATCAAAATTTCAATGTGTTTATACAAAGGTATAAAAACATCTGTACAATAGCAATATGCATTAAATTATAGAAAAAAACTGATTTTAAGGCAACCCCGTTTTACTCAGGGCTTATTCAGCGCCCTCCTGTTTTTCGCTTTCCTCAAGTTCTTTGCGGTAGGCTTCGATGCTTTCGCTGGTGAGGATATTGGCTTTAGCCAGAATATTGAACCAATGCAATACCTTGCGTATATCAGAAACATATACTTTTTCGCGGTCATATTCAGGTAGAATTTCTTCGAACCATGAGAGCAGTTCACGTTCTGACGATTTGTGGGTGAGTTCTGCGAAGCCCGAAGCTTTTTCGAAAGCAGCCGACAACACATCGGCAAGGGGTTTTTCTTTATCGTCGGTATAGATTGCCACATCCTGCAGCGATGATAGTTTGGATGCCGAAAAAGCGGGCATGCGTTTGCCTGTTTCGATCGATTCTACTATGATACTATTCTTCGCCTGAGAAACTTTTTTGTATAGCCCCGGCTGACCCGAAATAGCTATAATTCCTTCTAAAAACATAATCAACAAATTTAGTTCGACAAAAGTAGTATTTGAAATTGAATACGCAAAGATTAACAATATTGATGCCGAAAAATTGTGTAAAAGGGGAGAAGTATTATTCGTGATGTAAAGCAAGTATCGGGTCGAGCCTTGAAGCTTTCACGGCCGGTACATAACCCGAAATAACACCTACTAAAAAGCAAAGCGCCACCCCGAGAAATATCCATGCCCAGGGAATAATAAAGCTTCCACCGGTAGCCGTCGATACAAGGTTCCCGGCCAGAATTCCCAGAACAATTCCGAGCAACCCGCCCAATTGTCCGATTACTATCGATTCGAAAAGAAATTGTTGTTTGATAACTTTCGATGGAGCCCCTATGGCCTTGCGGATTCCGATTTCACGGGTTCTCTCACTTACCGAAACCAGCATAATATTCATCAGGCCAATACTGGCACCCAGCAGGGTAATCAGTCCAATAATGGTTGCCCCGATGGTTACTACCGATATGTTTTCTATCAGCATGTTGGCCAGACTGTCGCTTTTACGGATGGTGAAATCGTTGTCGTCATATACCGTCAGTTTCCGGATACTCCTGAAAAGTCCCTCGGCTTCGCTTTTGGCCTGTTCCAGTTTGGCCGGGTCGTTGGGTTGAATACTGATTTTGTACGAAAGCGGATAGCTCGAGAAATATTGCCTTACGTTGTTGAGTGGCAGTACACAAAAGTTGTCGCCACCACCTCCGAAACTCGTGCCTTTTTCTTTGGTAACACCAATAACGAGATATTTCCCGCTTCCAACATTCACCGTCTTCTCGAGAGGAGACTCATTGTTTTTGAACAGGGTTTTGGCCAGTGAACTACCCAGTATTACTACGTGGGAACCACTATAGACCTCCGACGAAGTGAAATTTCTTCCCAGACCAATTTCATAGCCCGAATTCTGAAAGAACTCTTCGTCGGCACCGGTAACTTCTATGTTCGGATTTGTCTTTTCTGTTTCTGATTTCACGGTAGCCGACCAACTGGCATCGCAGAAGATTGAAACACGGGCCGGAAATTTATAGGCATCTTTAAAACTTCGGGCATCATCGTAGGTAATATCCCTGACGGCTGTTTCCCTGAATTCGCTGTCGCCGCCCTGGGCTTCAGGCCTTTTCTTGATAATCGTAAAAGTGCTGGCTCCCATGCTGGTGAACTGGCTGCTGATGGTGTTCTTAATGGCATCGACAGCGGTGAGAATGCCAACCAGTGCCATGATACCAATGGCAATAATCAGCACTGTAAGCACAGTGCGGAGCACATTCGAACGCATCGAAATGATGGCGATTTTAAGATTTTCGATACCTACGTGGAGCGAGCGCATTCGAATAATTTTGTGCAAAATACACAAAAAATCGTCGGGGGCTACCCGACGACTTCATGTTTAACAAAGTTTAACATTTATTCCCACAGATATTACCTGCTAAGCACCTTGAATTCAACGCGCCGGTTCAGTTGCCTGCCTTCTTCGGTGTCGTTGGTGGCTATGGGTTGTTCGTAGGCATATCCTTTATATTCGAGTCGGCTTTTGTCGATACCCTTCGAAATCAGGTAATCAACCACCGCTTTGGCGCGCTCTTCCGACAATTTTACATTATATTCCATGCCGCCTTTGTTGTCGGTATGCCCCGAAATTTCGATGCGCAAAAGGGGCTCTTTTTGCAATACACCAATCAGCTTGTCAAGTTCGGCAGTCGATTCGCTTCGTAATGTGGCCTTGTTGTAATCGAAGAATATATTTCGCAACACCACTTTGGTTCCCACTTCGATTTTTTGCAGATAGATGTCTTTTACAATCTCCTGATAATCGGCTGTATCGGCGATGATGAAGTTTTCGGAATGAAACAGGTAGGCTTCGTGACTGACGTTTATCCCATAGTTACGTCCCGACGGCAGCGAAACCAGATATTTGCCCGTGGCACTGTTCGAGGTGAAGGTAGCCACCACTTCGTTCTTTTCGTTGTCGATAATTTCGATTTTTGCTTCTACCGGCACATGGGTTTTCGAGTCTTTTACCGTACCTTTCAAAATAGTAACCAGCACCTTGTCGGTAACCACAGGTGTCGTGTCGTTGGTCTTCTTTTCTTTAAACCGGATTTCGTAAATGTCGTACAGTCCAAAACCATCTTCGCGGTAGGAGGCAAAATAGGCTTTCTTTCCACTTGCCGAAACAGTGTAAAACACATCGTCGCCGGGAGTATTTACCGGGTAGCCTACATTCACCGGTTCTGTCCAATTGCCTGTACTGTCTTTCACCGATTTGAATATGTCGTATCCACCCATCGAATTGTGCCCTTCGGAGCTGAAATACAGGGTTCTGCCATCGGGATGCATAAACACGCCTTCTTCGTTATATTTGGTGTTGATGGTTTTTCCGATGCTTTCAGCGGGTCCCCAGGTGCCGTCTTTTTCGAGTTTCGATACAAAAATATCGCGACCGCCCATCGAATTTCGTGGGTTATTGCTGATGAAGTAAAGGCATTTACCATCGGGTGACCAACATGCTTTCGACTCGTGATACTGAGAATTGATATTTGGGCCTAAGGCTTCGGGCTTGGTCCAACGGGATCCTTTCAGCATAGAGACTCCTATATCTCCTTCGTTGATGTCGAGATAGACCAGCAGTTGCTGTCCATCGGGTGAAATTCCTAAAACCGCATCGTGTTTGGTGGTATTAATGGGTTTGCCGATGTTCTTAGCTTCTTCCCAACGGCCATCTGTTAAATCAGAAATATATACATCTTCGTTAAAAAGGCCATCGTTAAAATCGGTTTTGTTTCCTGTGGTACCTTTGCGCCGGCTGATGAATATTAATTCCTCACCATCGGCAGTAATCAGCGGATTGTATTCGGGGTACTCGCTGTTGATTGATGGTCCCAGGTTGATGATATCAACAAACAGGGTGTCCTGCATAATTTGTTTCGCATTGCGGCACTCTTCTATTTTTCGGGGTGTTGCTTTAAGGTAATCGGAATTTACACCGCGGCTGTTTTTATAAATTTCGAAAAACGAAATGGCTTTGTCGAAGTTGTAATTTATCTGATATCCCAGGGCCAGATAATAGCAAATGTCTTTATGGGCTTTGGGGTCGAGCAGATAAGCTTTTTCGAGATAGGGGAGACACAAATGCTTTTTTTCGGAATGATAATAGCACACGCCGATTTTGAAATTCAGTTCTGCATTATCGGGATTAAAGTCGTTGGCCTGCAGATAATAGTCGAGTGCATCCCTGAAATTTCGTTTTTCATTTACGAGATTATCTCCGGCTTTGATGTTATTTACCGCTGTTTGGAATCCCTTGGGGTTTCTCGAGAAATTGTTTGCTTTAAACTTTACGTCTTTTTGTGCCCAACCCGAAAATGTCAGGCAAATCAATATTACAAAAGGAAGGATTTTACGGAACATATCTGATTATTTTATTGAGATAACTTTGAATTCAACCCTGCGGTTTTGCTGACGGCCTTCATCGGTATCGTTGGTGGCAATGGGTTCGTTAAACGCATAACCTTTGTATTGTAAACGCGATGCTGCAATTCCCTTGCTTACGAGATAATCGACAACAGCCTTTGCCCTGTCGTTCGATAGTTTGGTGTTATATTGCAGACTGCCGTGATTGTCGGTGTGTCCACCAATTTCGATGGTCATTTTGGGATAAGCATTCAGCAGGGTGACCAGACGGGTGAGCTCGTTTTCTGACTCAGGTCTGATGGTGGCTTTGTCATAATCGAAGAAGATATTTTTCAGGATAATTTTCGACCCAACGGCTACCTTACTCAATACAATATCTTTCGTTACCTCCTGATAGTCCTGTGCTTCGGGTATGTCGAAATTTTCGCTGTAGAACAGATATTCGGGTGCCTTAACCGCAATGCCGTAGTTTTTACCTGATGGCAGGCTGACCAGATATTTTCCGGTGGCGCTGTTAGAATTCATCACCGAGATGGTTTCGTTCTTTTCGTTGTCGATAATTTCAATTTCAGCTTCAACAGGTTCCCCCGAAATGTAATCGGTGATGGTTCCTTTGAGAATTGTCAGCCTCACCTTGCGGACCTGAACCGTCTGACTCACTTCAACTTTTTGTTCAATAGTCACTTCGCTGCCGGCCAGCAGGTTGTCTTCCGAACCGCATACCATCAGCTTTTCGGGACCAAGAAATGTAATTTTGTAAATATCCTGATACCCGTAACCGCCTTCGCGGGCACTACTGTAATATCCATATCGGGCATTACCGGCGGCCACAAAAAACACATCATCGTCCGGGGTGTTTACCGGGTAGCCAAGATTGACAGGTTTACCCCAGTTGCCAAGGCTGTCTTTTTCGGAATAAAAAATATCGAAGCCACCCATACTTTCGTGTCCCTGCGAGCTAAAATACATGGTTCGGCCATCGGGGTGCATAAAGGCTCCGCGTTCATCATATTTTGTATTGAGCACTCCTCCGATATTTTTGGGTTCCATCCAGTTCCCTTTTTTATCGCGTTCGCAATAAAAAATATCTTTATTTCCGAATGTTGGGAATTTATATCCGTCTTCGGTGCGGTTGCTCACAAAGTACAGTCTTTTTCCATCGTGTGTGAGGCTGGCATCCGATTCGTCGTATTTTGTATTAATGGTTTTACTGAGTTCTTTAGGTTTGCCCCAGTTGGTTCCAACCAACTTGCTTTCGAAAAGGGTGCCATCGGGTACACCCTTGTAAGTGAACAAAAGCTGACCATCGGGAGAAATACCTACCGATGCATCATGAAACTCGGTATTCAGTTCTTTCATGTTTACAGCGGGGGTCCATCCTTTTTTCTTCTCAAAATACGAGATATACAAGTCCTCATAATACTGGAGGTCGTTGGGGTCAACTTCGTCGCCTACCCCTCCGGGGCGACGTGAGCAGAACACCATGGTAGCCTCATCGGCAGTAATAACGGGGGCATAATCGGGATATGCCGAATTAACACTTGTCCCGAGGTTGTCGATAAAAACACGCACTGGACTGGCTACATATTTTTTTGCCCACCTGCATTCATCAATTCTCTTATCGATATCTTTATTGGAAATGTCAATTTTTGCAGCCAGCGCTTTTTTCTTATAGCGTTCCAGATAATAAATTGCAGTATCGAACTGATAGCTGAGATGGTATGCCCTGCCTAAAAAATATTCAATATCGCCGGCTACATTGGGTTTGAGGATATATGCATCCGAAAAGTGCTCCACAGCTTTGGTCTTTTCGATAGAATTCAAATAGCACACGCCAATTTTATAATTCAGTTCTGCATTCTTTTTATTGTACTGATATGCAAATAAATACAAGTATAACGCATTGCGATAACCTCCTTGGCCGATTTCATACATTTTATCGGCATCGGTAATGGCATTCCAGGCTTCTTTAAAGCCTTCCTTACCACTTTTAAATTCGTCTTTATTGATTTTCACATTTTCCTGCGAAAACAACTGTGTTGCTGATATCAGCAAAGCGAGAACAAACAAAAATTTCATTTTCATAGCAATTTCAGTTATTCGTTACAAATACCGATATATTCTCTGGCTTCCTCAACTCCCAGGTCGAATGCTTTTTTCCAGTCAGCGCAGGCTTCGTTAAACTTACGAAGCATTTCGAGGGCACTGCCGCGGTGCAGGTACGCGTATCCGTAGCTCTCGTTATATTGAATGGCCTTGGTGTAGGCTTCAACAGCATCTTCAAACTTATTCAGTTTATATAAGGCAAGCCCTTTATTGTTGTAAGCATAGGCATAGTCTTTTTTAGCGCGCGTGGCATCATCGAAATCTTCGATAGCTTCTTTATACCTGCCATTTTCGTATTTTGTTATTCCCCGGTTGTTGAGTGCAATGTAATAATCGGGTTTCAGTTGGATTGCCTTATCGTAATCGGCAATGGCTTTTGTGTAGTCTTTTTGGGCGCGGTATACCGAACCCCTGTTGTTGTATGCCTGATGGGCTTTGGGGTTTAGTTCAATCGTTTTTGTATAGTCGCTGATGGCTTCTGCTTTCTTGTCCGACAAACGATAGGCCGAACCACGGTCGTGATAGGCGAGATAATTATTGCCGTCGAGCGATATGGAGCTTGTGAAACTTTCGATTGCAGCAGGGTAGTCTTTTTTCGAAAATCTGATGATTCCCTGGAGGTAATATAAATTCGCATCGGCATAGCCTTTCGAAACTGCCGTATTAAAGAATTCAGCGGCTTTATCGTGGTTGCGCTGATAAAAACTGATGTATCCCAGATAGTAGTATACAGCCTTATTTTCGGGGTTAAGTATCCGGCACGAATCAAAGTCATTGAATGCCCTTGCAAGGTCTTGTTGCTGCAAATAAGCATTCGCCCTGTTGAAATAGGCTTTCTCAAAACCGGTATTTAAACTTATCGCCAGCGAAAATTTATAAATGGCATTGTTCAGGTCACCGTTTCTAAGCAGTTCAATACCGTCGTTGTAGGCCAGAAATGCTTCCTGATCCTCGGCAACTACCAGAGTGCTGCTTGTATCAGCAATAGCAGCCACCGAATCAATTCCAATTTTCAGGGGAATAACAATGCGGCTGGTGTCGATATAGTTTACGGCCGAATCGTTTACTTTTGTTTGTGCAAAGCCCGCGATGAATGCTGCAAGTAGCATAATTGTGAAAATTGGTTTTTTCATAACCGGCAAGGTATTAGTTAAAAATTCGGTTTACATCATTTGCAATTCGCATGCCTGAAAAAATTAAATGGTTCCGGCACCATGACAATGCTTAAATTTCTTCCCACTACCACAGGGACAGGGGTCGTTTCTGCCTACTTTCTTTTCAACCTTTACAGGCTGATTCGAAGGCTTTCCCTGACTTGGGTCGTTGTATCCCTGTTCAGATCTTCCTGTAGTCATGCGGCTCGTGTCTAGTTTTCGCTGCTGTCTTGCTTCGGCCACTTCGTCGCCCTGTTGAATGGGAATATGCCCTTTCATAAGTGTGCTCATCACCGTTTTGTTCACCTTATCGAGTAAGGTTTTAAATAAATTAAACGATTCCAGCTTGTAAATAAGAAGCGGGTCTTTCTGTTCGTAAGAAGCTGCCTGAACCGACTGACGCAGTTCGTCCATCTCACGCAGATGCTCTTTCCACGTATCGTCGATGGTGCTGAGTACAACTGTTTTTTCGTAGGCAGTAACAATTTCGCGGCCTTCGGTTTTATATGCCTTTTCTAAATTTACAATCACCTTGTAAGTATGAAGGCCATCGGTAACCGGAACAATGATGTTGTGATAGCGGTCGCCCTGATTTTCGAATACACTTTTAATTACCGGATTGGCTTGTTCAGCAATCGTTTTCGATTTGCGCTTATTGGTTTCGATAACTTTCTGGAAGAGTTTTTCTGTCAGGTTGGCTGTACTGATATTATTGAATTCCTGTTCACTTACCGGTGATTCTACCGAAAGGAATCTTATCAGTTCAAAATTGAACGACTCGAAATCGCGGCTGTCGTGATAGTTTTCGGCGAGACTGAGGCAGAGGTCGTACATCATATTTGAAACGTCTACGCTTAAGCGCTCTCCATCGAGGGCGTTGCGGCGTTTTTTGTAAATCACCGTACGCTGTGCGTTCATTACGTCGTCATACTCAAGCAGTCTTTTACGAATGCCGAAGTTGTTTTCTTCCACTTTTTTCTGTGCCCGTTCGATGGACTTCGAAATCATCGAATGCTGAATTACCTCGCCTTCCTTCAGACCCATACGGTCCATCAGTCCGGCAATACGCTCAGAACCAAAAATACGCATCAGGTCGTCTTCGAGCGAAACAAAGAATTGCGACGAGCCCGGGTCGCCCTGACGTCCGGCACGACCGCGTAACTGGCGGTCGACACGGCGCGATTCATGCCGTTCAGTACCGATAATGGCAAGACCGCCTGCATCTTTCACTTCTTTGCTCAGCTTGATGTCGGTACCACGGCCGGCCATGTTGGTAGCAATGGTAACCGTTTTACTGCGACCGGCTTCGGCCACAATGTCGGCTTCTTTCTTATGCAGTTTGGCGTTCAGTACATTGTGGTTTATACCCTTAATTTTAAGCATTCTTGACAGCAATTCGGATATTTCGACCGATGTAGTACCCACAAGAACAGGACGCCCTGCATTGGTAAGTTCGACAATTTCGGCAATTACAGCGTTGTATTTTTCGCGTTTGGTTTTATACACCAAATCCTCATAATCCTTACGCGTGATGGGTTTATTGGTTGGGATTACAACCACATCGAGTTTGTAAATATCCCAGAACTCACCGGCCTCCGTTTCGGCAGTCCCGGTCATCCCCGCCAGTTTGTTGTACATCCTGAAGTAATTCTGCAGGGTAATGGTGGCATAGGTTTGTGTGGCTGCTTCCACTTTAACACTTTCCTTTGCTTCAATGGCCTGATGTAAACCATCGGAATAACGGCGGCCTTCCATGATACGACCGGTTTGTTCATCAACAATTTTCACCTTATTGTCGATAACCACATATTCCACATCTTTTTCGAAAAGGGTGTAGGCTTTCAAAAGCTGATTTACGGTATGTACCCTCTCGGATTTTACCGCATAATCACGAACCAATGCATCTTTACGCTCAAGCTTTTCGTTGTCGCTCAGACCCATGCGTTCGATATTGGCAATTTCGGAGCCTATGTCGGGCAGCACGAAGAAATTCCCGTCTTCGTTGCTCTGCGAAAGCAGGTCTATCCCTTTATCGGTGAGTTCAATCGTATTTTGTTTTTCGTCGATAATGAAGTACAAATCTGCAGTAACCTTGTGCATGTGCTTTGAGTTATCCTGCATGTAATAATTTTCGGTTTTTTGCAATAAAACACGGATACCTTCTTCGCTCAGAAATTTAATGAGTGCCTTATTTTTGGGCAAACCCTTGAATGCCTGTAATAGTTTGTACCCGCCATTTTCTTTATCACCGTCTTTAATAAGCCGTTTTGCATCAGCCAAAATCTGATTAATCAGTTCTCTCTGGGTGTTATAAAGCTTAAACACCTGAGGCTTGAAGTTTTCGAACAACTGGTCGTTTCCGCGGGGTGTTGGTCCCGAAATAATGAGGGGTGTACGGGCGTCGTCGATTAATACAGAGTCAACTTCATCGACAATGGCGTAGTTATGTCCGCGCTGCACCAGGTCGCTCATGCTGATGGCCATGTTGTCGCGAAGGTAGTCGAAACCGAATTCATTGTTTGTGCCGTAGGTAATGTCGCACAGGTAGGCCTGACGCCGGGCTTCACTGTTGGGTTCATGTTTATCAATACAGTCGATGGTTAGGCCATGGAACTGGAAAATCGGGCCCATCCACTCAGCGTCGCGTTTTGCCAGATAGTCGTTCACGGTAACCACATGTACACCCCTACCGGGGAGGGCATTCAGGAAAACCGGAAGGGTTGCCACCAGAGTTTTACCTTCGCCGGTAGCCATTTCGGCAATCGACCCTTTGTTGAGAACCACACCGCCAAACAACTGAACATCGTAGTGTACCATATCCCAGGTAATACGGTTTCCACCTGCCACCCAATTGTTCGACCACACCGCAGTGTCGCCTTCGATATTTACAAAGTCTACACGTGTTGCCAGATCCCTGTCGTAATCAAGAGCTTTTGTTCTGATAAATTCATTTTCGGTGAAACGTCTTGCAGTTTCTTTCACTATCGAAAAAACCTGAGGAAGAACCTCCAGTAGTTTTTCCTCAATCTTTTCTTTAATTAAGGCTTCAATTTTATCGATTTCGCTAAATAATGCCTCGCGCTCGTCTATTTCGAGAGTCTCGATTTTTTCTTTCAGTGCCTGAATTTCATTGTCTTCGTTGCTTACATATTCCTTCAGTTCTTTACGAATGCTGAATGTTAATTCGCGCAACCCATCATTGTCTAATTTTCTGATTTCGGGTTCTGCTGCCAACACTTTGTCGACCATGGGCTGCGTTTCGCGCATATCCCTGTCTGCCTTCGAACCGAATAGTTTTGTCAGAAATCCTGTTAACGCCATTTTACCTTAAAGTTAGTTTAAATGTACAAATTTAAATTAAATATTGTTTTGCTCACCGTGTTTTTGGGCTTGAACACCTTAATGTTGATAAGTTTTAGCCCATTTCGGATGTTATAATTACACAATGAAAGCTTCCTGAAAATAGAAATTAGGTAGCAATTTATTGTACTATAGGCTTGTAAATCAAACTAATGCCTTGGTAATATCCGTTTGATACAGGATAAATTTCGAAGGCGTTTTGTTTGGCTTTGTCCCGATGTACCCATAATGTGAAGTAGGCAGATACCAGACCCACTGCGGCCCCTGTAATAACGTCGGTAGTGAAATGCTCACCTGCTGCAATTTCGGTAACAGTGGTGCCCAGTGCCAGCGAACCAAATATAAGGCTGCTGTATAGTGTTAAGCGCTTGTCGTTGAAGATATCTTTTACAGCCAGACAAAAGAACCCGGCATTGTAGAATGTAAAACAGCTCCGTTTCGAAAAGAATGAAGCATTATTATTCTGGAAAACTCGTTGCTCCATGGGAAGATTGTTGTTGTAAACAAAAGGTTTAGGCCGGTTTATCCATGTATTGGCACCAAACGCCAAACCCTGACTCCACAGTACTCCTTCTAGGTAAATTAGACCCAGTGTTGCGGCATCTTTCAGTCGCTGATTGCCACTGCTGATAAAAACAGGGCTTATTACAAGTGTTGCCAAACCGGCAAGCCCCGAAACCACCGGTAATGTCCTGGATGTGGCCCGTAACGGGAACGAACGATTGTTGGTAACACCCCGGTCCATGAAGTTGACATCATGGGTATTAAGTTGAGATACCTCCCAGATGTCGAGAAATTTTTGTGGAGGCTTTATCAAAAAAGGAGTCAGCGAAATTGCCATGCCCGAACCACCACATATTGCTTCACGCAATGGATTCAGATGGTAAGGCATTACTGCGGTCTGTGCCAGGCTCACCGGCTGTTCAAAAACCGTTGCAATTAGTAAGAAGAAGAACAGTTTTTTCATGATTTTACGATGGTCTGTGTAACGAAAAGATCCGAGAGAAAAGATGCTGCAAGCCGGTATATTCCAGGTGTCGTGCTTTCGCGGTTGCCAGCGATATTTAAAATTCTGATTTGATGGCTGCTGAGCCATTCGCGACAAATTTTAAGGTTTTCGCCTGAATTAAGCGTCAAATCAATAACCAGATATTCTTTTTTCAATTGTCGGCATGTGTTACGTGTATATAAGCTACCCTTACCGAATAAATTTTCACTAATCAGTATGAGCGTGGCATCGGAATAGGTTATATTCAGGCGGGTCCGTTCCTGATAAAAGCCTGTTGGCGACTCCTGCAGCGGATATTTTGAGGCAATAATACCATCTTCGGCCAGACGTCCGCGTGGGCAAAATCCTCCGCATTTTATCTTATGCAACAATGCAAAATCAAGTGCTGCCCGATCAACCCCCGTCTGCCCGCCCGAAATTATCTGCAAAGGTAACATCCAATTAATTTTGAGTTGTGCGTAATAAATTGCTATTTTGCAAAGTTAAAAACATTTGTTTGACGGGGAATTTATTTATGATGAAGCGCGTTGCAATAATGACTTTTTTGTGGCTGTTGTTTATGCTGCCGTTTGCGCTTCATGCCCAGTTTTACAGCGGTCACCAGATGAATTTTGGCAAAAACCGCGTTCAGTATTCCGAATTTGAATGGCTATATTACCGATATAAGCAATTTGATACATATTTTTATCTGGGGGGTAACGAAAACGCCATACAGATTGCACGTCTGGCCAACAAAAATATCCCTGAAATAGAACGGTTCTTTGACCATAAAATCGACCAGCGCTTAATTTTTGTGGTTTACAATAACCTGTCCGATTTCCGCCAGAGTAATATCGGGCTGAACACAGGTGATGCCAATTACAATATCGGCGGGGTTACACGTATTGTTGACAATATTGTTTTTCTATATGTTGAGGGCGATTCGAAGCAGCTCGAAAAACAGGTGCGGGCTGCCATTGCCGAGGTAATTCTCAGCGAAATGCTGTATGGTACCGGTCTTACCAATAAAATTGCCAACAATACACTGATTACTGTGCCCGACTGGTTTTTTTATGGTTTGGTTTCGTATGTGGCCGAAAAGTGGAATTACGAAATCGATAACCGCGTTAAAGATGGAATTCAATCCGGGCGTTTTGAACTGTTTAATCACCTTACGGGTGACGATGCCGTATATGCCGGGCATTCCATCTGGTACTATGTGGCCGGTAACTATGGAGAGCAGGTGATTTCAACAATCATTTATCTGACCCGGGTTACAAAAAATGTTGAGAATGGATTTCAGTATGTACTGGGCTCTGGCTTAAAAATGATGTCATATGATTGGATTCAGTATTATACCCGCATTTATTCCGACCACAATGCCACCTGTGAACCATTTGCAGGCACTAACATAACCCGCTTCGGACTTAAAAACTGGGAAATACTCAGTGCAGTAATCAGCCCCGATGGAAATAAAGTGGCCTATGCTGCAAAAAACATGGGAAAATACAAACTCTTTGTGCATGATGCCGGAAGCGATAAAACAAAAAAAATACTCACCCGCGAGCATAAACTGGAGCAGATAATTGACCGGACTTATCCGGTTATGGCATGGCATCCCACAGGTAAACTTCTGGGTTATATTGTTGAGAAAAGCGGGAAAATATTCTATTGTGC
>JAKQPY010000222.1:0-1137 GCA_029564465.1 Bacteroidota bacterium
ATGACATGAAAATTAAAATAAACGTGCCATAACATCGTGTATAAAACATTGGGGGTTAAGTGGTTATCTGAAAATTTCTGCCCCGCTTAAGCATTCGTGTCGGCAGACAGTGACGAAGCCCGCAATCCCCAACGTTTCATACACGCAACCGTTATTTATACCATGGATTGTGCCGGGTCACTTGTTTTTAAAGGCGGGACTTCTCTGAGCAAGGGGTGGAACTTAATACAACGTTTTTCAGAAGATATTGATTTGGCGTTGGACAGGGAATATCTTGGTTTTTCCGGTGAACTGGAATATGCTGATGTTCGCAGATTAAGGAGAAAATCGTATGGATATCTTACCAAAACCTTTACTCCGGAACTGCAGAAAAGGTTCGCTGAGGTCGGTTTTACAGACGTGACGATTAAATACCGGGAAGTACCGAACCATGACCAGTACCCCATGGTAATTGAAATTTATTACCCGAAACTAACTGAGAAGGAAACCTACTTAAAACCGGGTGTACTGTTTGAAGTAGGCAGCCGGTCATTGAAAGACCCATTTACTAACAGGACATTTGCGACTATGGTCGCTGAGAATTATCCTGGACAACCATTTGCTGACCTGCCCATTACAATTCCAACCGTTAACCCGGAACGTACTTTTTTAGAGAAGATATTCCTGTTACACGAAGAGTTTCAGAAAACATCAGAAAAGAGACGTGTTGATGGTTTAAGCAGACACTTATACGATATTGAAATACTGAGCCGGACGGATTACGCAGGTATTGCGCTCAATTATCCGGATTTATACAACACCATAGTGACACACCGTAGCAAGTTCAGCAGGATTTCAGGTGTTGATTTTGCCAACCATAGTCCCGGTAAAATTGCATTTGTACCACCAGAGAATGTGTTGCCTGACTGGGAAGTAGATTATAATGAAATGAAAGAAAATATGATATACGGTGAAGCACTCCCATTCAGGAAACTGATTGAAAAAATAAAGGAACTGCAAAGCCGGATAAATACGATAATATGGAAGTAACTGATGTTCAATATAAAGAATCAGAAATTGGTGTAATTCCAGTTGACTGGAATGTGAAAAAAATATCTGATTTCTCGAAACCTGTAAGAGGTGGGTCTCCACGACCCG
>JAKQPY010000235.1:0-8699 GCA_029564465.1 Bacteroidota bacterium
TGGCCTAAAGGCTTCGACACATCAATGGCACGTATCATGGCATCAATCTCGTCGAGACTGAGAACCACCGGAAGTTTTCGCCCGATTTTCGGGGTTTCAAGCAATAACGAAGGATCGTTCTGAATAATTCCTTCAATCTCCAGAAAACGAAAAAATGACTTCAGTGCCGAAACAATTCTGGCCTGACTTCGTGCGCACAATCCCAATCCATTCAGGTATTCGAGAAAATCCTTCAGGTGCTGCAGTCTGAGATCAGACATTGAACCCTTTATTTCAGCGATAATACAATACTGTTGTAACTTACTGACATCAGCCAGATAAGCCTCGACAGAATTGCCCGAAAGTGATTTTTCGAGCATCAGGTAGTTTCGAAACTGCTTCAGATAAATATCATTAATCATAATACTGCCAAATTAATAAAAATCATTTACATTTGTATTTTCTATAAAAATGAAGAATATTCTCATCATAAACGGCCCTAATCTTAACTTACTGGGCATCAGAGAACCCGGTATTTACGGCTCGGGAAGCTGGGAGAACTGTATGGCTGCTATCAGAAAAGAATTCGACAATCATTCTGTTGACTATTACCACAGCAACTACGAAGGCGATCTGGTGCAGGCCATTCAAGCAGCCATGAGCAGCTATTCAGGAATTGTGCTTAATGCAGGGGCTTTCACCCATACTTCGGTTGCATTACGCGATGCCATTGCAGCCTGCAGTATTCCTGTGATTGAAGTTCATATCTCGAATACCTCAGCCCGAGAATATTTCAGACAAAATTCTCTGACGGCACCGGTGTGTAAAGGGGTAATATCGGGGTTTGGAACCGATTCTTACAAACTGGCCATACATTACCTTATTAACTTATTATAGACCCATGGAACAACAAAGAACCATTACGAAAATCAGAACCTTACGGATAACCGTGATGTTTTCGCTGCTATTGCTCGCCTATGGCGTTTTTATGGGCATTTTTCTCGAAATGAACAAGGAAAATCTCGTACGCATGTTACGCAACAAAGCAGGTCAGGTGTTGTCGTCGAAATACGAAAGCAATATGACCTATGCCATTAAAGTCTGCGACAATGCTTTCGATTATCTGGTAAAATCACAGCAAAATGCCATTTTATTTGGTTTACTCGGTTTGGTTTCGGTGGTTTATTTGGTTAGAATGCCAATAACACAACGGCAAAAATCACTATCAAGCCTATTGATGATTTTTGGGGCCAGCATGCTTACACTGTACTACCTCATGGTTGGGGTAATGCTTCCCGAAATGGCAAAACTTCAGGATGTAAAATCGTTTTTAAGCTGGCTGTTATATCCTTCGGTAGTAATTTTCGGTTTGGGCACCCTGCTGGTATTATACCATAGTTTTCGGAAAATTGTGGTCGAAAGCTAAATAATTATTGACATTACGAAAAATTACAATATATTTGCAGGCTTATTTTTAACTATTAATTTTATTATGAACAATTATTTAGACGCAGAAAAGAAAGTTGAAATCTTTTCGAAGTACGGAAAGTCTAATAGCGACACCGGATCTCCCGAGAGCCAGATTGCCCTATTTTCCTACCGTATCAATCACCTTACCGAGCACCTGAAGCTGAACAAAAAAGACTTCGGTACCCAGAGGGCATTGATAAAGCTGGTAGGTAAGAGAAGGCGTCTTCTTGATTATTTACACAAGAATGATATCGAAAGATATAGGGCAATTGTTGCGGAATTAAAACTCCGTCGCTAAGACAAACAAAGAGAGGCAATGCAATACGGTTGCCTCTCTTTTTATACAGAAACTTAACTTAACCGAATGAATATGTACAATGAGATTAAAAAGATTATCACGCTGAATGATGGACGTGAGATCGAAATTTCCACCGGCAAACTGGCCAAGCAAGCGCATGGATCAGTTGTGGTGAAGATGGGTAAAACCATGTTGCTGGCCACTGTAGTGTCGGCCGAAGAAGCAAAAGCTGATGTTGATTTTATGCCTCTCTCAGTAGAGTATCGCGAAAAATACGCAGCTGTTGGTCGTTTCCCTGGTGGTTTCCTGAAAAGAGAAGGCCGGCCTTCGGATTACGAAATTCTGGTGTCGCGTTTGGTCGACAGGGCTCTGAGACCCTTGTTCCCCGAAGATTACCATGCCGAAACCTTTGTGAACATTTACCTGATATCAGCTGATAAAGACGATATGCCCGATGCACTGGCCGGATTGGCAGCATCAGCAGCATTAAGCGTAAGCGATATTCCTTTTCACGGACCCATTTCGGAAGTACGCGTGGCCCGCATTAACGGACAACTGGTAATTAACCCCGGTGTGAAAATGCTGGAAGAGGCCGATATCGATATGATTGTGGCCGCCACTATCGACAATATTATGATGGTTGAAGGTGAAATGAGCGAAGTGTCGGAAGCCGATATGATTGAGGCTATTATGTTTGCCCACGAAGCCATCAAAGAGCAATGTAAAGTTCAGCTCGAACTCACCGAATTAACTGCAAAAACAGTAAAAAGAACCTACTGCCACGAAAATAATGACGAAGATCTGCGGCAGAAGGTGTACAACGAAACCTACGACAAAACCCTGGCGGTTGCCAAACGAATTATTACCAATAAAGCAGAACGTCTTGCCGCTTTCGACGCCATTATGGATGAGTTTCTGAAGCAATATACCGAAGAAGAACTGGTAACCGTAAAACCGCTGGTGAAACGCTATTACCACGATGTTCATAAAAAAGCCGTTCGCCGCATGATTCTCGATGACAGCATCCGTCTCGACGGACGCAAACTCGACGAAATCAGACCAATATGGTGTGAGGTTGATTACCTTCCCGGTTCGCATGGTTCGGCAGTATTTACCCGTGGCGAAACCCAATCGCTCACTGCCATTACGCTGGGCAATAAACTTGATGAGCAAATGATTGACGGTGCCATGATCGAAGGATTCGAAAAATTTATCCTGCACTATAATTTCCCGCCGTTCTCTACCGGTGAAGCCCGCCCTGTACGTGGAGTCGGCCGTCGCGAAATCGGCCACGGGAATCTGGCTCACCGCGCCCTGAAACGGATGTTACCGGCCAAAGGTCCCGACTTCCCCTATACCCTCAGGGTGGTTTCCGACATCCTCGAATCGAACGGTTCATCTTCGATGGCTACCGTCTGTGCCGGAACCCTGGCGCTTATGGACGGCGGTGTTCCCATGAAAAAACCCGTTTCAGGGATTGCCATGGGTTTAATATCGGATAGTGAAACAAAAAAATACGCTGTACTCAGCGATATTTTGGGAGACGAAGACCATTTGGGCGATATGGACTTTAAAGTTACCGGAACCAAAGATGGGATAACCGCAACTCAAATGGATATTAAAGTTGATGGACTCTCCTACGAAGTGCTGTCGAAAGCACTTGAGCAGGCACGCCTTGGTCGTATGCACATTCTGGGCAAAATGCTCGAAGTACTTCCTGAGCCCCGTAAAGAATACAAACCTCATGCTCCGCGAATATTTACGATGCTGATAAACAAAGACCAGATTGGTTCGGTAATTGGCCCGGGTGGAAAAATTATTCAGGGTATTCAGGCCGACACCAATACCGTGATTTCGATTGAAGAAGTGGGTAATAAAGGCGTGGTCGAAATCAGTGCAGGTAATGCCGACGATTTGGCTGCTGCACTGGCCAAAGTGCGTTCTATTGTTGCCCTTCCTGAAGTAAACGAAGTGTACAACGGAAAAGTAAAATCGATTATGGCTTACGGCGCTTTTGTCGAAATAATGCCTGGTCACGAAGGCCTGCTGCACATTTCGGAAATTGACTGGAAACGCCTGCGTACTGTTGATGAAGTGCTGAAAGAAGGTCAGATGGTTGAAGTAAAACTTCTCGAAATTGATGAGAAAACCGGTAAGATGCGTCTGAGCCGCAAAGCACTCCTGCCCAGACCTCCTAAAGAAGAAACAAAAGAAGGTTAATACAAAAAGGCGCTTAGAAATAAGCGTCTTTTTTTTGAAGCATATAATTCAGTTTTTCGTCGAACGACCCATCAGGATCGATCCAGTGAATTTTGGTTCCGTTACGCTCCATCCGGCGAAACCATGTCATCTGTCGCTTTGCAAACTGATGAATGGCTGTATTGAGCTGGCCAAACATTTCGTTGCGGGATAGTTTGCCCGAAAGATGTAACGACAAATACTTGTATTCGAGCCCATAGTATTCCATATCTTCGTGGCTGAGACCCTTGTCGAGCAGTCGCCGGGCTTCTTCAATCATGCCGTTTTCGAGTCGTTCGGTCAATCGGGCTGTGATGCGGCTGCGCCGTGTATCCCGATCGTATGCCACACCAAAAATCAAGGTTTTTAACTTCGAGGGCACCTGTTTCATTTCGCCGTGATGTTTTTCGAAATCGGCAATTTCGATGGCACGCACAGCCCGTTTAATCGTATCGGTATCGGTATGGTTATGTAGTTTACGATAGCCTGACAAAATATCCGACAATTCGGTAAGGCTTTTACCCTCTAGTTTACTTCTTAGTTCATCGTTGGCAGGCACACGCAGCATCACGAAATTATTCAAAACCGCTTCGAGGTATAACCCGCTACCACCACACAGAACAGGAAACTTTGCACGCGAAACAATATCATCATAGGTTTTCTCGAAATCACGGGTAAATTCAAACACGTTATATTTATCGCCCGGATTACAAATGTCGATCAGGTGACAAGGTACAACTACACCACCGACAGTATAGTCTCCAATATCTTTGCCGGTTCCGATATCCATACCCACATACACCTGACGGCTGTCGGCACTGATGACCTCACCGCCGATCCGCGATGCCAGATGAGCAGCAAGAGCCGTTTTCCCGGCTGCTGTATGACCCAATATGCAAATCAAATTGTTCAAACCGATTGTTGATAATGCTTCGGTAAAATTATGAAAATTCGATTAATTTTGCAGGGTCTGTAACATTTAGATAAATCGAATCGTGGCGCTTTTCTGGCAACATATCAGGCTGCTGTTTTTTAACCCCCCGAAAGCATGGCGGAGTATTAAAAAACAAAACCACAACTTTGGCTTTCTCTACTGGAGAATGGCTTTTGTTATGATTGCCCTGACCAGTGTCTGCCTTTTCGTGGGTGAATCGCTTTCGACTGCCAGTACCGCCTCGGGCTTTTATATTCTGGCTGATGCCTTGCTTTACTTAGTATCAAATATGCTGGCTTTTTTTATTACAGCCAAAACCATAAACGCCATCATTCCCAATTACGGAGGTAAAAAAGACCTCGCAAAAACGGGTTATCTGCTGTTCTATACCATGGCACCCTTTTATATGGTGATGGCTGTAAAATTTATTTTTCCCAGCTTGTTATTTTTACTACTGTTGCCTGTTTATTGCCTCGTTGTATATTATTATGGTGTGCGGCAGATGATGAACTTTGCCGCTGAAAACAAAACTGCTTATTATCTGGTTTCGTTGCTAATAATTATCGGCATACATGTGATTGCCTATTTTGTGTTCAATGTAGCCGTATTAAAACTTGTGTAAGGTGATGCAACAGGTTCAGAAATACAAAAACAAAAAAGCCTATTTCCAGTACGAGCTGAATGAGGTGCTGGTAGCCGGTATACAACTCAAGGGCACCGAAATTAAATCGATACGCGATGGCAAAGTGAGTTTTACCGACGCTTTCTGCCAGATCGACAACGGTGAAATGTGGGTAAAAGGACTACATATTTCGGAATACGTGCTGGGCACATGCAACAACCACGACCCGAAACGCGATCGTAAGCTCCTGCTCAGCAAACGCGAAATAAGGCAATGGCAACGCAAAGTGAACGAAAAAGGCTTTACGATTATTCCCGTATCACTATTTATCGACGAAAACGGACGTGCCAAACTCGAAATTGCACTTGCCCGCGGTAAAAAGCAATTCGACAAGCGCGAATCCATCAAGAAAAAAGACATTCAGCGCGACATGGAGCGGCAGTGACCAAGGCTTATTACTTCCCGAATAAGCTGCTCTCTTTAATTTCGATTACCTTACCATATTTTGCAAGTGCTTTCATGTCGATTCGCTTTTTGTTACCCACAATGCATACAACAACAGGCTTTTTGGCCAGGTTGGTCTCGTAGAACTTCATGATTGTTTCGAACTCCAGTTTTTCGTATTCATCGCGCTTGAACTTGGCAGGGTCTTCGGTATATCCCATGTTTTGCCAGCGCACCACCTGTTCGCTGAGGCTTCTGAAGTGGGGACGGTCGGCAACCGACGACTGCAACAGATATGGCCTGATCATTTCGACACGTTCCTTCTTAACCGGCATCTGGTGTATCAGGCTGTCGAACACCTGCAGTGCATCGAGGGTTTTATCGGCCTGTGTTCCCACGAAGCCTATAAAATATGCTTCTTTTCCTTTCAGGGCAGGGCTGCCAAAGCGTGCCCCGGCACTATAAGCCATCGAGCGGTACTCACGTATTTCCTGCAAAACCAAACCCGAAAAATCGCCGCCGAAATACAGATTGAATGCGTCCATGGCTGCCTGATATTCAGGTGAATACTCAAATCCATTCACTAAAAAGTATATTTTACTTTGGGTAGCCTTTTTCTTATTTACAAAATACACGGTATTCTCGGAATACTTCGCAATATCTCTCACATAGGGTGATTCAGTTACTTCCTTACCGGTAAATGCAAAATCAACTGCCAGTTGTTTGGTAAGTTCTTCGGGTTTGGTTTTGCCTGTAAAATGTACCTCAGAACAATACTGGGTTGCCATCGAAAAGTCTTTTACGATATTTTCGGCTTTCAGGGCTTTAATTTCGGAAAGACTAAGACGGTCGAGGTAATCAGATTTGGCACCATACCTCACGTAGCTGAGCAGTGCATCGGCAACATTGTCGGGTTCGCTGCGTTCCATTTTGCGGTTGGCTTTTTCGCCTTCGTAAATAATGTCTATTTTCGATTGATCGAGTTCGGGTGATTGGAGCAAGCCTGCCAACAACGACAAAGCATCCTTCAGGCTGGTTTCGATACCGGTCAGTTCCAGTACCGTATAGCTTTCGTCGCCATAAAAGCTGTAAGAACAACCCAGTGAGGCCATTTTCCGATTGAAGTCATCAGGATCAGTACCCCTTGGGGCAGCAAAATCCATTAAACCGACAGCATATTTCAGGTTGGGAATTGCCTCACTGCCCACTTTGAATTTTATTTTCAGGGTGAATATATCGTTGGCCGGATTATCGACCCAGAAGAGACGCATTCCACCACTTACCTCATATTCCTGCACATCTTTTTTGAAAGAAATAAAGCGGGGTTCAATTTTTGTCATGGGGATTTTCTCAAATTTCTTTGCATAATCCGATTGGGCATCCGTATTTTTTGTAACCGGTTCGAATCCCGGCTTATCGATTTTTTCCTTTTTCGGGAAACCCATGTTGGAATAAAACGCAAGGTAATTATCGGCATAATACTTCGCGGCTACTTTCACGACTTCCTCTTTGGTAACCGCCATGACGAGTTTCGGATAAACAAGCATTTCGTCGATGTTTTGATACCTGCCGAAAGCTGAAGCAAACATGTTCATTTTGTAATCGTTCGATTCCATACTTAACTGGAAGTTTTTATAAAGCTGGAGCTTAATACTTTCGAGCATGGCTTCGTCGAAATCGCCATTACGCAACCTGTCGATTTCGGCTTTAACCAGCGTTTCGGCATCCTGAAGCTTTTGCCCGACAATTTTGGGTACAAGCAGAAAAATACAGGCTCCGTAATCGTTGTAGGGCATATAAATGGGCTGTGCTGCCATAATTTTATTGTCAAGAACCAACTTATCGAGGTAACCTGTTTGGTTTTCGTTCGACAACAGGGCATTGCAAATCTCAATAACAACCTCATCAGCTTCACCGGCTTTGGGTGTGCGGTAACCCAGCAAACCCAACTTTATAGGGCTCATTTTCACTTCTTTAAATTCACGTCCGTTAAACGATTTTTCCTCGTAAACGGGTCTTTTGGGCAGCTCTTTATATTCCCAGTCGCCAAATTTTTCTTCTATAATAGGTTTGATTGTTTTGGTGTCGAAATCACCTGCAATAATGAGGGCCATATTGTTGGGGACATACCATGTTTCGAAAAACTCAAACATCTTGTTCAACGAAGGGTTTTTCAGATCTTCGATGGTACCCACGAGGGTCTGCTGACCGTAGGGATGGTTTTTGAAGAAGCTTTCGTTAAAACTTTCGAGCAGGGGAAAAATAAACATATCGGAGTACATATTCTTTTCTTCGTACACCACTTCGAGCTCTGCCTGAAACGAACGGAACACCGGATTTTCGAAACGGTGGCTGTACAGGTCTAGCCATTTTTCGATCTGGGTAGCTGGAAATGCATTATAGTACACCGTAATATCTGGGCCTGTTCCTGCGTTCAGGTCGGTTCCACCCATGCTTTTAATCAGTTTGTCAAGCTCGTTAGGGATGGCATATTCGTTGGCTTTTACCGATTCTTCGTTGATTTGCTTCTGTATTTTTTCGCGCTCGGCGGGGTCGGTGGTTTTTCCTAACTCATCGTAGAGCGCAAAAATATTGTCGATATGCAGCTTTTCGGCTTTCCAGTCGGTAGTTCCCAGTTCCTGTGTTCCTTTAAACAGCATGTGTTCCTGATAGTGCGCCATGCCGGTTGCACCTTTCGGGTCATCCTTACCACC
>JAKQPY010000245.1:0-30150 GCA_029564465.1 Bacteroidota bacterium
ATTTTTAACCCAATAGCATTTTCAACAAAGAGAAAATTATTTGCCGGATTAGGATAAATTGAGGGTTCATTATCCCAATGCAGGTTATCATTGCCCGTTTGAATGGTTGTGCTATGAATTATCAGATCGGGAACCCGAAAATCGCCATCGGCTGTAATGATGACCATAAGTTCCTGAGAGGCCAATCCCGGTTTTTCGATACGGATATAATATGTTCCGGGAACCAGATCTCTGAATTCATAATATCCATTGTTTCGGGTTAGGGTAGAATTTAGTGGCCGCCTTGTATTGTCGAGAAGAAATACTACCATATTGGCAGCCCGGTCATCAGAAAATTCGGAACTTGTGTCGTACCAGATGTTTCCAAAAATACTATTCTCGTAAGTTGCATTTGCCGAACGAAATACGAGACCAAATAGTTTGGCGCTGCCATAATACACTTCTTCAGAAACCGATAAATTTATATGTATCAGCGTGTCGATCGGAAAGTTAATAAGTTTGGCCTGTTGCCATACAATTGAATCGGAAAAGTAAGTAGCCAGATATTTTGGAAAATACACCTCATCGATATCGAACCAGGGAATAGTGTGGATAATAAATTTCTTGCGGATATCTAAGTTTTCGAAATGAAAAATACCGTTGCTTATTGAAGCAAGCTCTATGGCGTCATAGCGGTTATTTGTTTTTTCATATAGAACGGCCATACCAGTGGGTAACAGATTATCCCCGACATGAACAACCCCTTCGATGTTGAGCAAAGGTACCACCTCGGGAACCCGCACTAAACGACTGGTCGAATCGCTGCATCCATAATATGATTCAAAATACAACCATACTACATACTCTCCGGGTTCATTAAATATATGAATCGGATTATCCTGACTGGAAGTATTCCCATCACCAAAATCCCATCGCAGCTGACTGTATTCGCCGTGAGAATTATTGACAAACCTGAAACAACCCGGAATATGATGGTAAGTAAGGCTGTCGATTAAAATAGAGGCAATGCAGTTGTTGTTATAACCCACCTCATAACAATCGGTAGCGTAGCACCCGTTGATATCCGAAAGTGTTACGCAATAAACCCCCGGAACAAGATTGTCTATATATGCATCGTTGCTCCCATTGCTCCAGCTAACCGAAAAAACACTGAACGGAGCATCGGGTGAAACCAAAATCCAGCCGTTGTTATTATCAGGCTGAGTAGCATTGTGTGTTTGCGCGGAAATGGCAAATGTGCACAATCCGGGGTATTCGTTTATGCCAACAAAAACCTCTCTGTTTTTTACGTTTATGCACGATGCCGGAGTAATCAAGGTAAGATAAACCTGATATCGGCCCGGAGAACTATAGGTATGCACCGGGTTGACATCAAGAGAAACCTGACCATCGCCAAAGTCCCAGTAAAACTGCATAACTTCGCTCCCTGCCTGCGATTGATTAATAAAACTTATTTGTTGCGGATTTGAACCAACATTATAGGTAAACTCAGCATTACAGAATCCAAATACCACAGAAGCCTGAAGCAGAAGTATCCATATTAAAACTGTGTTTTTCATGGATTTATCAGATACGAATACTTAACCCCAACCGGATACCAAGCCGTGTCTGATTCCTGTTCAGCGATACATTGTCGCAATATAAAGGTGTCAGGGTTCGGGTAAACCATGGTTCAGCCATTAAGCCCAGGTTTTCCATGAAATAATAGCGTACGTTTAATCCGGCATACCAACTTACCAAAACCTGACGCATGGGATACATATTCGTCATGTTATACGACAATTCATCCGACACCGGATAGCTGCCAGCCGAAGAAGAAAGGAAACCAAAAACGACACCCGTTTGCGGAGTAATACTCCAGTTCTTCAGGTGAAACGAATAGCCGGCTATCAATGGGACTTCGTAATAGGTGTATTTGTTATTATATAATGCGGTATCTTTCCTGAAAATTGTATCGTAAACAATTTCAACCGTTGAATCTGTAAGGTTTACCAAGGTACTGTCGACAAAAGGGAAATACACGGTATCGCCATGAAGCCAGGCATCCAGATCGAGCAGCCAGGTGGTGTCGCGCTGCCAATCCTGATATTCAAATGTGTTGTATTCAAAACGGGTTTGAATGCTGCTTTCGGAGGAAATCTGCTGATACGACTCGCTGTTAACCGAGTAGCCGAGGCCGCTCAGCACACGTAAATGCCTGCTTTGCAAGGCAACATGAACATTGTAAGCGTAAGAATAATTTTGACTGAATATTGGGGATTTATCGGTAATACGAATCTCAGGCCGGGTCGAGAATATGTTCCCGCCAGTGTAAAAACCCGAATAATTTGGTTCGAAACTAATATACTGTCCCGCAACAATAATCGGGGTTCCCCTGTAATCGTAACCCAATGTGTCGGGAACGATGGGTGTTGGTCGTAATCCCTGCGAAAGTGCCAGCTTTTCCCAAATGTCAGGGTCGGGATTAAAACGCAATGCAAAAGCCGGATATTGCAATTTATTCAGATACATTTTAGTGATTGCTTTCTGACTTTCGGTTGGAATCGTTGAATTCTCCACTCCGTCGTTCACCGAATTGGCTGTAAGCACTTCATTCGCCGGTTGATTAATTTCAACATTCCTATTACCGGTGGTATTTTCAGAATTATTTTCTGCAACAACCGACTCAACCGATACGAAGATCTGGTTTTGTGTTGTCTGACCTACAGGTTTTTGTTGCGAAGAAGCGGTAAACTGATTGTTCACCACCGGAACAATTATACCGGGTTGAACATTCATTAAAATTTCGGGGGTAGCATTTCGTAAGGCGTCGTTTGAGGCAGCTCTATCGGTAACAAGGTTCTGAGAAGTTTCGTCTTTTGACTTACCGGAACCGAAAACACCCGACAACCATAAACCTGATCCGGCAACTGTGAGGGCTGCCACCAGATAATACACATTTATAGAATAGGGATTAAAAAACCAAAACCTATACCAGGCCAATCTTGCATTAACAGCAGACCAGATTGAGGAACCCGGTGCCTGCTGGTAACCTGTAAATGACTTTTTGTAGATGTAGGAAATTTTAGCCGGCAATACGCCCTGCTGCACTTTGTACCAAACTTTCGACGATGGTTTTACCTCATAATTGGCAAACGAATCCTGAAACAAACCGTCGATATTTTTATTTATTTCATTCATATATCACGGCATTTCGTTCTTTACTCAGCTGGGTCAGTTTATCCTGTAAAAATATTCTGGCACGATAATACTGCGATTTCGAGGTTCCCTGTTCAATACCCAGCATTTCTGATATCTCTTTGTGTTTCATCCCTTCGATGGCATGCAGGTTAAATATCAAACGATAGCCATCGGGTAAACTATTCATTGCCCAAAGCAGTTCTTCGCGTGTGAAATCGCTTCTAATATCAGCAGACGCGCTGTCGTCGGCCCTTAACTCAGCAATTTCATCGTAATCTTTCTGAAACAAATACTTCATGTTCTTCCTATAATGCGAAATAGCCGTGTTAATTAGTATGGTTTTCATCCAGGACTCGAAAGACCCGGTGTCTTCCCACAAATTAATCCTTGTAAAAATACGCACAAATGCCTCCTGCAACACATCTTCGGCGTCGGCCCTGTTCTTCCCGTAGCGCATGGCAATACCCATTAATACAGGCGAGTATTTATCGTACAATAATTTCTGCGCCCGTTTATCCATGCGACGGCAGCCGGCGATAATATCAAGTAAGTCTGGCATATTGTGCGATTACATAACTATCGAATTCGAAAAAAGGTTGCATCAGCCATAATGCAAATATAACATTTTGATTTGCGCAACAGGTTTTATATTTTTGAAATAATTATTGAATACCATGGATGTACTCGATTGGGCAGAGTTAAAGTTGGAAATAAAATATTGCACAAAATGCCGTTTGTGCGAAACGCGAAAGAACACAGTTTTTGGAATGGGTAATCCATCCGCAGGAGTTCTTATAATCGGCGAAGGCCCCGGGCAACAGGAAGATGAGCAGGGATTGCCTTTTGTTGGCCGGTCGGGTCAGCTGCTCGATAAAATACTGGAAGCCTGTGGATTCAACCGAAACGAGCACGTTTTTATCGGAAATATTGTCAAGTGCCGCCCACCCGAGAATAGAGATCCAAAACCCGATGAGAGAGAGGCTTGCATTGGCTATCTGCTCAAGCAAATCGATTTCATGCAGCCCAAAATTATTGTTCTGTTGGGCAGAACTGCCCTTCAGGGTCTTATTGACCCGCAGTTGAGTATTACCCGGTTACGTGGAACATGGTTAGAATGGAATGGGATTCAGGTGTTGCCGACCTACCACCCATCGGCCTTGCTGCGTAATCCAAACTTAAAAAAAGATGCATGGGATGATTTCCGAAAGCTTGTAGCCAAATACATAGAATTAATCGCCCCTGATTTTCGTCCGCCATATTTTGATAAACCAAAATAAATCAGGCTTTTGCCAACACGGCAACACTAAGCTTCAGACCAGCCACCTGCAACAGGGTTTCGGCTACTGCTTCGAGCGTTGAACCGGTTGTTATCACATCGTCAACCAACAGAACATGTTTATTCTCCAATAATTGGACATCGGGAACATCAAATTTCCCGGATACATTTTTCCAGCGTTCCTCCCGGGTTTTCCGGGTTTGAGTCTGGGTTGCTTCTGTCCTAACTACAGCTCCGTCAAAAAGTGGAATACCGGTCACTTCGCTAATGCCCTGTCCTATCATTGTGCTTTGATTATAGCCCCGTTGTTTCAAGCGACTGACATGCAAGGGAACAGGTACGATAAAATCGACTGCAGTAAAATAAGGAGATTCATTAATCCGGGCGCCCAATTCTCTGCCAAGTAATACTCCAATCTCAGGTTTACTGCCATACTTTAACCGGTGCAACAACTTCCGGTAACGGCTTCCTTTGGCAAAATAAAACAAGGCAGTAGCCATTTCGACCCGCACCTTACCCCAGAATAACTGACTCACCGGGTTCTCATAATTGGTGTGGTAGGTCGTAAATGGCATATCGGCCATACACTTCAAACATATAATCTTCTCACCGGTCACCAGCGATTTCCGACATATTTCGCACACGTCAGGATAGAACAAATACACAAAATCGCCAAGCCATTTTTTAATATTTCCCAAAAATATTTTCATTCCCGTAAAGCTAATAAACGCAACGAAAAATTCAAAGTTTTATAAAAATGCCCGAAATAAATTTTCATGTATTTATGGAAATCGTTTTTCGAAATCATCATAGCGGTGTAAAACAAAAACAAACCTTAAAAACAATAGCACTATGAAACGAACCATGTTATTTTTGGCAATCTGCACCCTACTGATTGGAGCAGGCCATACAGCCGTAGTAAAAGGAACTGTTTACGATTCGGGAACAGGCAGCTACATCGCGAAAGCTTCGGTAATAATAGCAAAAACCGATGGCACAACGCTAAAAACCACCACTTCTGATGCCAATGGAGATTTTGAAATCACCATCGAAGATCAGGGAAACTTTATTTTAAAGGTGAACTTTAAAGGCTACGAAATTTATGAACTCAGTTTTTCGCTGGCGGCAAAAGAAACCAAGCAGCTTTATGTGTATCTGGTTCCTCAAATTAACGTGGTCGATGATGTAAAGGTAGCCGAAGAAAAAGAAGAAGTAGAATATTTTACCATTCAAACCGGCCGCACCAGTTGTTCGAAAAAAGACTATGCAAGTGCTCCCTGCGGAGGTGTCGCCTACAACAGTTTTGCTTATGATGAACAAGCTGTAGACTGGAATACCGAGTCGTATGACTACATCAACGAAAACAAATTCAAGGAAGTCAGCAACGACCCACTAAGTACTTTTTCTATCGATGTTGACAGGGCGTCATACAGTAACGTGCGCCGATTCATCAACAGCAATCAGACACCCTATCCCGATGCCGTTAGAATCGAAGAAATGATTAACTACTTCGACTACAACTACAAGCAACCCACCGGAGAACACCCGTTCTCAACCAGTCTGGAACTTGGCGAATGTCCGTGGAACAAAAATCACCAATTGCTATTGGTTGGAATCCAGGGAAAAAAGATGATTTCGGAAGAAATACCTGCTACCAATCTTGTTTTTCTGATTGATGTTTCAGGCTCGATGAGCGACTACAATAAACTTCCGTTGCTGAAGCAGGCATTTAAAATTTTGGTAGAGCAACTCCGCCCGCAAGACAGGGTAGCGATAGTGGTTTATGCAGGTGCGGCCGGATTGGTATTGCCATCAACTTCGGGGAAGGATAAAGCAACAATTCTCGCTGCTATCGACCGTCTCGAAGCCGGAGGTTCAACTGCCGGTGGAGCCGGAATTAATTTAGCCTACAAAATTGCCAAGGAAAATTACATTCCCAAAGGTAACAACCGGGTGATTCTGGCAACCGACGGCGATTTTAATGTGGGCGAAAGCAGCGATGCATCCATGGAACGGCTTATCGAAGAAAAACGTGAATCAGGAGTATACCTGTCGATACTCGGCTTCGGAATGGGCAACTACAAAGATTCGAAAATGGAGAAACTCAGCAACAAAGGCAATGGAAACTATGCCTACATCGACAACATCATGGAAGCCCGTAAAATTTTCAGTGAAGAATTGTGGGGAACATTATTCACAATCGCCAAGGATGTTAAAATTCAGATTGAATTTAATCCTGCAAAAGTGAAAGCATACCGACTGATTGGCTACGAAAACCGAATTCTTAACAAAGAAGATTTTAACAATGACAAAATTGACGCCGGCGAAATTGGCAGTGGCCATAGCGTAACCGCTTTGTACGAAATAATTCCCGGAACTTCGGACGAACCCGTTGCCAATGTAGATCCCCTGAGTTATCAGGAAATAACCGTCAGAAAGAGCGGAGACCTGATGACACTGAAAATTCGCTATAAAGACCCCGATGGTACCGAAAGTAAATTAATCAGTTCAAGGCTTACTCCTACCGATTTCGGTAAAATCAGCGACAACTTCAAGCTGGCTGCCTCAGTTGCCGAATTCGGTATGTTGCTCCGCAATTCTGAATTCAAAGGCCTGTCGAGCTACGACGAAGCCATTCGCCTCGCTAAAGAATCGAAGGGCAGCGATCCGTATGGTTACAGGGCCGAATATATTGTGTTGTTAGAAAAAGCAAAACTCATGAGCAAGTAGTGTTGTTAAGCATCTGAGGTTTCAACCACATTTTACGCAAATAAAATGTGGTTTTTTATTTGGTTTTTAAAAATATTGTTATTTTTGCACGCCGAAAGATTGAATGTTCTTTGTCTGTCCGATGGTGTAATGGTAGCACTGCAGATTTTGGTTCTGCCTGTCCAGGTTCGAATCCTAGTCGGACAACCAAAATATATATTGACCTGTGGTGTAATTGGCAACACGTGAGATTCTGGCTCTCAAATTCAGGGTTCAAGTCCTTGCAGGTCAACAAAAAAAGCCGCTCAAAAGAGTGGCTTTTTTATTTGTTACATACCCTTACTTATTGTTGTCGGGTTGATTTGAAAACACTTTGTAGCTAAAATCGCCGCCTGTATTTGTCTTGATTGTTGTTTGATAAATCGTTGATTGTGGCAATGGTTTCGCAGGTTTTAGCTTACCGTAGCCCAGCGCAAAGAAAATTAATGAACCGAGACTGCAGATAATAACGAAAACCCAGATGTACCAGAATGATGCTGATGCCTCGCGCGGGTTTCGGTTATCGTAAGAAACCGGCACCTCATCACCCACCTCATAATTACCCTGCTGAACCGTGGTTGAATAGGTAGCTCCATTCTCAGCACAAAAACTGATGGTATATTCGTAGGTCGGTCCCTGCCCTCGGTTTCCTCCTTTCGATACCTGTCGTATATGGGTTACCACCCCTGTTGTTTTTTCGGAATGCGCATAAAAATCAGCAACCTGAATTATCGCAAAAATATCTGCAATAAAAAATAAAGCTGCGAAAACCAATAAAACCACTCCTTGTAACCTGCGTTTTTTATTCATCTTACACCACGTTTAGAATTTGCAAAACCCAACTATTTCTCATCAATATTCACCAGTTTGTAATTTTTTGTTCCCAGCCCCAGTTCAGCAGCATATTCAATCTGGCGTTTGCCACTTACCGAATTGGCTTTTAAAAACGCATCATCGCATTGATGTGCCTGATCAACCAGATCGTGAGCAGCAGCCTCGATGGCCACAATGTCGGTCGAAACCAGAATGCCAATATCGGGTACAAATGGTTTTTTGGGGTTGCGCATACAATCGCAGCCCGGCGACACATTAATAATAATGTTGAAGTACAATGAATTGGTGTGTTCAATCACCGGCTTAGCGTATTCCACCAGACCTTCGAGAAAACGAAGGGTTTGCTCCTCATCGTCAGGTTTGGTAATTGCACCAAAAGGGCAGGTAGAAATACATTTACCGCAACCAATGCACTTTTCTTTATCGATACTCAAGGGATTCAGGGTAATTGCATTGGCAGGGCATTCACTTACACAAGCACCACAGCCAACGCATTGTTTATTCTCTGATTTCGGAAAATCGTCGAAGTGCATATCACGCTTTCCATCGGGAGTTGCCATTCCCATCGAAACATTTTTAATGCATCCCCCAAAACCCGATCGGCCATGTCCCTTAAAATGGGTAAAATAGATTATCGTTTCGTAATTCTCAAAGTTTTTTCCGATTAAAGCCGTTTTAAAATGCTTACCGCCAACGATGGGCAGACTTAACGTTCCTCCATCATCGAGAATATCAATCGGAGCAAACGTAAAACCATGGTCATGCGCCAGTTCAATATGGGTTGCTGTAGTATTCCGACGACCGGAATACGCTACATTTGTTTCAATCAAGGTAGCATTCAGTTCCTTGCAAAGTGGCTCAACCATGCTTGCCGGCACAAAATAGGTGTTCCCATCTTCCCCAAAGTGCACTTTAATTCCAACCTTGCCTTTTACATTCGAACGAACAAAGCCAAATATTTTCATTACCCCTTCGGGAGATATATCTTTAGTAAAATAAACGATGGCAGTATCGTTACGCACTTGCGAAAACGAAGGAGTCAAACCCACCAGAATAATTGGCAGAATTAACAGAATAGCCTGACGCATGTAAACTCTTAGTAAATTCATAATCATTGTATTGCAAAAAAGTAGAAGCAAAAATAAAATAAAATCACAATTTCTAATGGGTTTTCCAATAACACTTTGAATGATCTCAATTTTTACAGCATAAAAAAAGCAGGAACCTTGTCCTGCTTTTAGAAGAATAAATTTAAAATTATTGTCTGATATCAAGCTCTTCGATAATATTGGATGCTCCGGCATATTTGTCAATTACCCAAAGTACATAACGCGAATCAACATTGATTGTGCGTTGAAGCGGGATACTGAAAATAAGGTTGCTGCAAAGCCATTCCCAGTTACCGTCGAAAGCCAGACCAATCAGTTCACCTTTTCCGTTAATTATCGGACTACCCGAATTACCACCGGTAATGTCGTTGTTACTGAGGAAACATACGGGCAAATGTCCAGTTTTATCAGCATAACGGCCATAGTCTTTATTTTTAATGAGTTGAATCAATTTCGGGTCAACATCAAATTCCAAATCACCCGGAACATATTTTTCGAGAATTCCTTCGGCATAGGTTAACCAATGATATTGAACCGCATCGCGTGGATCGTAGTCCTGAACGGTTCCGTAAGTAAGTCTCAATGTTGAGTTGGCATCGGGATAAAACGATCTTTCGGGTTGATATTTACGCATGGCTTCCATATAAAGCCTTTCACTTTCATCTATCTTACCCATTACACCCATATAAGCCATCTGTACAGTCATAATACCACCATAAATTGACTCCATAAATTTATATAGGGGATCGGCAGCGAGAACTTTCTTCGAAGGTTTTTCGAGGAAAGCAGCCAAGCGGGTTTTATCAACAAAAATACTGCGCGCATACACATCGTTTATAAATTTGGTGATTGATTCCTGTTCCGATTTACCCTTGTAGGTTTTAAAAATAAAGTTGGCAAATACTTCGGCACGTTCTGCCGCCGGTATTTCCTTGATGTAAAGATTCAGCATGGCTTCGAAAACCTTCTTGTCGGTAGCCTGAAAATACTTGGCAAAACTATCGTCGAGGCCGGTTTTAAACTCGGCAACCATAGCATCAATACTTTCTTTATTCGCTTTGGGGTCGTCTAAATAACCTGCCAGACTGAAATATTCCAGAACATTCATACCGCGGCTGGTTCCCTGAAACAAAGCCAGGAAATAATAATACATACTTTTACTGGCATCTCCATAGGTTTTATAGTCGGCAGCAAGGCTTTCGAGAGCACTTCCATAGATTTTTTTGCGTTGTTCGTCGGCATTCACCCATTCGAAAAATCCTTTTTCGTACGCTTTGCGCTGATCAATGGCATCAGTGGTTCTCAATGTCTGCATTTCGCCGTCAAAAAGTTTGCGTCCGTTGGCGTAACTGGCATACGAATCGGCAAGAGCAAGTCTGATTGCCGGGTCTTTATCCATATCTTCCTTCATTTTATCAAGCATTGTACCCAGCAGGGTAACCAAAGCCGGATCGAAAACATCGCGTTTGAATTCCATTCCCGCCGACGACAGATAGCGCTCTGTTTCGCCGGGGTAGCCCATAATCATTGTAAAATCTCCTTCTTCAATGCCTTTTATTGATATGGGCAGATAATGCAAGGGTTTGTAAGGAACATTGTTTTTGTCATATCCTTCAGTTGGCATTCCATCGGGCGACATATATACGCGGAACATCGAAAAATCGCCTGTGTGACGTGGCCACATCCAGTTATCGGTATCACCGCCAAATTTCCCGATTGATGATGGGGGAGCGCCTACAAAACGAACATCACCAAAAACCTCGTAAACGAACAGGTAGTATTCACCACCTTTATACATTTCTTTAACTTTCACTTCGTAATGGGTATTGCCTTTGGCTTCTTTTTCGATTTCGGCAATTGCTTTTTTAATTTTGCTATCGCGTTCGCTACCCGGTGTTTCGGCGGTAATGCCTGCCAAAACCCTGTCGGTAACATGCTCAATACGAACCACGCGTGAAACCGATACTCCGGGAACCGAAATTTCTTCTCCATAATTACGTGCCCAGTAGCCGTTGTCGAGATAGTTGTTTTCGAGGGTGCTCAACGTAGCAATGGCTTCGTATCCACAATGGTGGTTGGTAAACAACAATCCTTTGGTTGAAACAATTTCGCCGGTGCAGAACCCGTTGCCACCTTCGCCCAACAACTGAAAGATTGCATCTTTCATACTGCTGTTATTGATGCTGTAGATTTGCTCGGGAGTGAGTTCACAACCCAGCTTTTGCATATCGGCATAATTCATTTTGCTCATGTGACCGGGAATCCACATTCCCTCGTCTGCTCTGGAGGTAAAACTCACGAGCATTAATAAGCCCATTAAAAAATAGAACGATTTTTTCATATTCAGTCGGTTAAGTTTATTTTTTACAAAAGAAACGAATTAAATTGAATGCTTCACCCGCAAAAACTTAAAATGTTCTTAAAACCTGAAAATCAAAACTCAGGAACCTGGAATCCATGAATTTCAAGATAGCGGCTCAAAATATGCCTCACATTGAGAAAAGTTTTTTTCATGGGTTTATTCAGGTTTTCGGGGCTAACCCATTTTGCGCGGGTAATATCCTCGACCGATTGGGGCTGCAATATTTCGTTACCGGAATATTTCATCTCGTACCAACGGGTCCGCTTTATCACAAATTCGGTGTTCTCCTCGTAAATATGCCAGGCATTATCAATAAAACCGACAATTTCAAGAAAACCGGGGTCAATTCCACATTCCTCGCTCACTTCGCGAATGGCTGTAATAGTAATGTCCTCTCCCTTATCCTTTTTCCCCTTGGGCAAATCCCACTTTCCACGACGCCTGATTATCAGAACCTCATTGTCGGTATTCACTACCACACCACCTGCTGCCTTTACATAAACAAACAGTTTCCGAAGCTTTTTCAGGATTTTTTCGGGCTTCTTACCAAACAGGTGCAGACTTCTGATGTGGTTGTTTGCAAGGAATTTATAAATCTCTATATTTAGGTCGTGAATTTTGCTGAACTCCCTGTTGAGGGCACCGGGCCGTTCCACAGCTGATTCACTGATACTTATGAAACGATTTTTATAATAAACTATATTCATTTTTTTATGAAAAACATAGCTGAACAAATCGCAGAACAACTTCTGCAAATTAAAGCAATAAAACTGGAGCCGACAAATCATTTTACATGGGCCTCGGGCTGGTATTCTCCAATTTATTGCGACAACCGCAAAACCTTGTCGTTTCCTTCGGTACGCGGTTTTATCAGAGATTCGTTTGTAGATGTAATAAACCAAAACTTCGCTGATTACGATGTGATTGCCGGTGTTGCCACCGGAGCCATTGCCCAGGGAGCGCTGGTTGCCGATGCATTAAAAAAACCTTTCATTTATATTCGTTCGAAAGCCAAAGACCATGGCCTCGAAAATCTTATTGAAGGGTATCTGGAACCCAATAGCAAAGTGTTGGTAATCGAAGATCTGATTTCGACCGGCGGAAGCAGTCTCAGTGCTGTAAAAGCCGTTCGTGCAGCCGGCTCAGAAGTTGTGGGTATGGCGGCCATCTTTTCTTACAATTTCGAAACTGCGCGTAAGGCTTTCGAAGCTGAAGGAGTAAAACTGGTTACGCTCAGTAATTACGACGTACTTCTTAAGCACGCTACTGAAACAGGATACATTAAGCAAAGCGACATGGCCACCCTCGAAGAATGGCGCCGCGATCCGGGAAGCTGGAAGAAATAAAGCCCATGAGCGATCTCCATATCGAAAGTAAAATCGTGAAAAACCGCTGTGAACAGGAGCGGATTTACACATTTCTTGCTGACTTCAGAAATTTCGAAAACCTGCTGCCACCCGATGTCGGCAACCGGCATTTCGAAGCCGAAACATGTTCGTTTTCGGCCAAAGGGCAACAGGTTACACTAAATTTTGTAAGCAAAGAGCCTTACGATTGCCTTAAAATCGGAAGTTCGGGCACACCCTTACAGGAAGTTTTCCTGTGGGTACAGCTTAAGAAAACCGAAGATTTACAAACAGCCATCAAGCTCACACTTAAAGCTGATGTAAATATGTTTCTGAAAAACATGGTCGAAAAACCCATGAAAGCCGTACTCGACACCCTGGCTGACAGGCTGGCAGTGATGGATTTTAACCGATAATCGTATCGGTTATCGGATTATTACTTTTTTCGAAATTTCGTTGTGTTGCAAACGATTACTAAATGTAAACACATAGGTGCCTTTAGCCAGATTGCTCACATCAATATAATCGTGGCGACGAACATTTTGTGAAAACACTATCTGACCCGCACTATTAATTACCTGTAACATGTACTCAGGAATAGCACCACCCCAGTTTACCTGAATCTGTTCGGAAGCCGGGTTCGGATAAACCACAAACTCGAGGGCAACGGGAGAAAAAATCTGTGTATTGACAAATAGGGAATAATAGTAATTTCCTTTGCTCCCGTTTTCCCAATGGTCGTCAAGCCACGACTCCTGATTCACTTCGGTAATCATATACTGGTACTCATAGTTTCCGGGCACATACAGGTCGGTTACATCATATTCATAATTATAAATGTACGAAGTTCTCGACCCGGGAACCCACTCAGTGTCTTTCTCCCAAATAATTCCACCGGTGGACGAATAAATAAGCGTTTCGAGGTTATTCAGAAAATCGTAGGCATACTCGTACTTTTCGGAGTAGGTCCAGATGTGTTGTTCCCAATCAAAATAGGCAGTATATTTTTCGGTCAGCAGGTTTTGCTTGTCGTAAATCATTTCTGTTTTATAGTTACCTACCCAATCTTCGGCCTCGTAGTCCCAATACATCTCGGTGTGCAGAACCAGATTTCCGTATTCATCGTATTGCTCTTCGTAGCGGTAACTGTTTTCCCATTGATTGAGTTCCGCGTTCCAATAAAAACTGGTAAAGCTCAGCAGATTTCCGGTTTCGTCGTATTCCTTTTCGGAGTGATCCGAAACCACCCATGAGCCATTCCAGCTGTAATTTGTCTGCGCAATTTCAAGGAATTCCTCATTATATTCATACTCTGATTTATATGAGTTCACCCAATACACATATTGCCACTCCTTCGACAGAATCTCAATGATATCGTTATGATCGTTGTAGGTGTAATTTGTTTGATACGATGGAATCCAGTAATTCAACGTCTGGTTCCAGTTCGAAGTGGTGGTGTTATTAACAAAACCTGCTTCATTATAAGTATGCTCTATTTTCTGCGTCTGCACCCATTCCCCTTGTTCGTAATCCCAACCCGACTGTATTTCCTGCGTCAGTAATCCGTCTTCGTTGTACTCGTAATTGTAAAGCGAAGAATACATCCATCCGCCGTTTTCCCAATCGGAATACGACATAATCCATGTTTTAAGCAATCCCGTATTGTAGAACTCATATTCTTCCTTCGAGCTGTTAAGCCATTGGTCGTAATCATACCAAAGCCATACCAACGAATCGAGTTCGTAAATTTCGGGTTCGTCTTTACAATGATTTTTAGAGGAAAACCGACTCTGCTGATTCAAATTTTGAGCTTTGATTAAATCTGTATCGTTCAGTTTATTACTGACAGAAATTGGATTTTTTTCAGTATTGAAACGCTGAGCCAATACAGGTTGCATTATCAGCACAAGAATGATAAATACAATGGTTGGTTTCATAGGGTTGTTTTTTTAGTGATTGAGGGAATTAAGCATGTAAAAATCTTAATCATGGCAAGCGATATATTTATTATGCTTGAATTCATGAGGTTGTTTTTGCAAATTTATGAAATAACCTGATATCAAGCCTTTTTAAAGTATAATTATTCAACCCTATAATATTAAGTTTTTACTCTATCTGATAGGATACAGCTTTCATCAATAATCAAGTCTGATACCAATATTTTACATTAAAATCATCATTGAACAACAAACATTTCAAATCAATCTTTTCATTTATTTTGCAAAAAACAATTCGACTTGCAATTATTTTGGCAAATAGGATTTCTGGTGGCAGTAGCTGCGGTGTTTTTTGCCGCATTCAGCATGCAGGCAAAGCAAAAATATCTGTTTGCATTATGTTTGCTTTTGGTAGCCGGATTGGCCCTGCGCCTGTTTTCGGGTTTCGATATGTACCTGCACCCCTGGGATGAGCGCTATCATGCGCTGGTAGCCAAAAATATGCTCCACAACCCGATGGTCCCGATGCTCTATACCGACAGCATTATCCCACTCGACTACCGCAATTGGTGCGCCTGCGGGGTGTGGCTTCACAAGCAGCCTGTCCCGCTTTGGATGATGTCGGCAGGTATTGCATTGTTTGGCGAAAACGAACTGGCGGTAAGGCTTCCGTCGATTTTATTTTCGACTGTAGGGATATGGCTTATCTACATGCTTGCCATGCAGTTTTACAGCCGTAGGGTAGCATTTTTGTCGGCCTTTTTATTTGCCATTCACGGGTTGATTCTCGACATAACAGCCGGACGGGTGGCAACCGATCATATTGATTTGTTTTTTCTGATTTTCATTCTTGCGGCGGTTTTAGCTTCGGCCAAAGCCGTGAAAACAAAGCACTGGACTTATCCTTTGCTGAGTGGGTTGTTTATTGGTATGGCCATCCTGTCGAAATGGCTTCCGGCGCTGATTGTATTTGGCATCTGGGGCTTGCTGGCATACCGTAAAATAAGCCTTCGTCAGGCTTTTCTACAGTTTTCGATCATGGCGGTTGTCTGCATTGCGGTGGCCCTGCCCTGGCAGGTTTATATCTTCACCCGATATCCAGCCGAAGCAGCCTGGGAAGCATCGTTCAACATGCGACATATCACCGAAGTACTCGACAGCAACAGTGGCCCGTTTTATTATCATTTTGCAAAAATGGGTATGCTTTTCGGTGAGCTGATTTATTTGGCATTGCTCTGGTTCGTTGTAAAATCCGTCCGGATGAAAAACAACAACACGCGGTGGGCATGGTTGGGCTGGATTCTGGTTCCCTATATTTTCTTTTCGATACCCATGACCAAAATGCAGGCATACACGTTGTTTACAGCCCCCGCATTGTTCATTCTAACCGCCTTGTTTGCAGATTATCTGCTTCGTGTTAAATCGCGGTTCAAAGCCAAATGGCTGGTCTGGATTGTGGTGGTGCTTCTGTTTGCACTACCCGTCCGCTACAGCATCGAAAGGCTGAAAATTTTCGAAGAACAGGAACGACAACCACCGTGGACAACCGACATTAAACAATTGCGCGACCAACTGAACGGTGGAGATGGAAAAACGGTAATATTCAATGCGTCGCATCCCATCGAGACCATGTTTTATATCGATTGCATTGCCTACGACTTCACACCCAGCGCAGGGGGAATCGAAAAAATTGAAAAGCAGGGTTACCGGGTTATTGTTTTACCCGATTAGGGACTCAGTATTTTTTTTCTTCGGTTAGTGTTCCGTTTTCGTCCCACATTTTCCAGGTGCCCGATTTATTTCCTTTATCGTAGTACATTTCGTAACGCAACACACCATTATTATCCCAGATCAGCCATCTGCCGGTTTTACGGTTGTTATCGTAAACTGCCATGGCCGTTTGAACACCATTTACATCGTAACCTTTCCATTCACCATGTTTTTTTCCGGCACTGTAATTTCTGATTTCCTGAATTTTTCCCTCGGGATAATACAACACCGTCTCTCCATCGCGCAAACCATTAACAATATGTGTTTTAATTTTCACGGTACCCGATTCGTAAAACTCGATAAAATCGCCGGTGTATAATTCGTTGTTTTCGGTATAATAGAGCCCGTCATCGCTTTTAAGCACCTGTGCCAGCCCTGGTTGGGCACTAATAAAAAGCACAATTACAGTAATAAACAGGTATGCTTTTTTCATGTCAGAAGTTTTTGAAACCAAGTCACCGGGTCAAAGATAATACCAAAAACCGATAATTATCAGTCGTTCAGGCTTTTTAGTTCCATTCTGATAACCTGTTTCTGACCGGGTTGAATTTTCAGATTGCTGAGTGTCAGGCTTTCGTAGCTGATATAATTGGCCTGAATCTGATAAACATGGTTCGCATCAACTTCAATGTTGAAATTTCCATCGAGGTCGGTATAGCTGGTCAAACCATTTCCCAGACAAACTTTAACACCGCTGAGTCCTTCACCGGTAAGCTGATCGACTACTTTGCCGCTAATGGTTCCGTTCTGCTTTTTTTCGGGAGAATTGGGATTATCGTTGCCGGCATGAGCCGAAAAACCGAAGAGAAGGCTTGCGAATAGAATCAATGCAATGTGTTTCATATTGTTGTTATTAATTAACGATACAAAAAAAACATATCATCGTGAACTGAAATTTAACCGAATATTAAGCAATGGTTAAATGTGGTTTTTGAATTCACAGCCAAATGTTTAAAAATAGCTGATACATTATTTATTCGCTTATCTGATAATGTTGTATTTTAACAACCTGTTTAAATTAAAATTCGGATGAAAAGAATTTACTCAATTTGCCTGTTATTTGTGGCATTCATTTTAAGTACTAATTTGATGGCACAAGCTCCAGTTATTGTGGAGCATCCAAACTCCGGCACAAAATGTGTCGGCAATCAGATAAGTTTCACTGTGGTTGCTTCAGGATCGGGAACCCTGCATTACCAGTGGTATTTCGAGGGAAATCCGGTTGGGATCGATTCCCCTACTCATACAATAGTTTCGGTGAGCACTTCCGATCAGGGTTTCTATTATTGTAATGTGAGTAATGGGTCGGAGTCGGCCAACAGCAACCAGGCACAATTGGTTGTGGCTTCGGGTATTCCGGTAATTAATTCATTCAGCGATGACCAGAATTTATGTCAGGGCGAAGCCATGAGTCTCTCGGTTGATGCAACGGCCGATTTTGCAGCCTACCGCTGGTATGTCGAAGGGAATACTGAAATTGTTCATTTGGGACAAACCTATACCGAAACAGAGACAGATGCCACATTATCGGGTAACTATTTTTGTGAGGTTACGAATGTTTGCGGAATGGCTTCAACTGAATTGATAAACGTAGTAATTACCGACTTACCGGTATTTATAAGCATGCCCGAAGGCACACAAATTTGCGAAGGCAACGATGTGAGTTTCAGTGTTGTTGCCGGTGGAAGCAATATTCAGTATAAATGGCTTGCCGACGGAGATGAAATAATAGGAGAAACAAGCTCGAGCCTTGTTATCGAAGACGTTTTGTATCCCCATGATATTTTATACACCCCCGTCATATATAATTCCTGTGCCGAGCTTGAGGGTAATGAAATAGGGATTCTTGTATTTGCCAATCCAGCAATCACCGGACAGCCTATTGAGCAGGGTGCTTGCGGAGGTGATGAAATTACGCTGTATGCCACTGCTTTCAGCAACACAGACCTAAGCTATCAATGGTATTTTAACGGCGATATTTTAAGCGGAGAAACAACAACCAGCCTCGAAATCCAGACCGAAGAAGGCGTAATCGACGAATATTATTGTCTGATTTCGAACCTATGTAGTACTGTTTCAACCGACACCATCGAAATAATTGGTTATGAAGCTCCCTACATAACCATGCAACCCCACGATTCGATAACCTGTGCCGGCAACGATGCCAGTTTTGCCTGCAAAGCTAACGGCGAAGAGCCCTTGTCGTATGAATGGCTATTCAACGGGGCTATAGTTCCTTTTGGAAACGTAAGCGGTATTGATGTAAACACCTTACAGTTCAGTTCGGTGTTCACCGGAGAGCAGGGAGCCTATACTTGTTTTGTGTACAACGAGTGCGGTTCGGTGCTAACCGATGAGGCAATCCTGACTGTAAACACACCCCCGTCGATTATTGCACAACCCGAAGATGCCAGTGTGTGCTCGGGAAATGAGGTTGATTTTGAAGTGTTGGCCAACGGAACTGAACCCATAACATACGAGTGGATATATCTGGAAAACGGACAAACAGCCGGAAGCAGTGCCTTACTTCACATATCGGCGACCGAGGATTTTGCAGGGCAATATTATTGTATGCTAGAGAATCAGTGCGGTGAAGCAACAACCAACAATGTAACACTCACTGTGAAGATCGCTCCCGGTGTTTCGGTGCAACCCGACGACATTATGGCCTGCGACGGTGATTCCATTGCATTGATTGTTGATGCCTATGGCACCGAACCCATCAGTTATCTGTGGTACCGAAACAACTCGGCAGAATCGTGGGCAACCAACGATACCATAATTTTTAACCCGGTACTGTTCGGTAACACCGGCACCTATTTCTGCCGACTCATGAATGAATGTGGAACCACCGATTCCGACCCGTTCCTGTTCCATGTCGGCACACCGCCTACCATAGAATGGCATTCCGGTGACCAGTACCTGTGCGAAAACGACACGCTCAGGATTGAAGTTGACCCTGCGGGTGAGAATTTATTTTTTGAATGGACACATAATGATGAGATTTTAATTGGGGCAAACGATTCGATATTGGAAATTCCCTGGATAAACCCCTTGCATGCCGGAGAATATATTTGCAGAATCTTCAACGCGTGCAGCGAAATATTTACCGATACGGTAAACGTAACCATCAATCCTGCTCCCGAAGTTGATTTGGGGCAGGATATTGAGGCTTGCTTTGGCACCCCGGTATCGCTGCATCCGCAGGGTGAATTTCAATCATACAACTGGAACAACGGAGAGGGAACTGCACCCTGGTTCGATGTAACCGAAAGCGGTAGTTATTTCGTAAGGGCTATGGGGGACAATGGATGCTACAACTACGATACCGTCGAGGTAGTGCTGCATCCTGTGGTCGCAGTAAATCTGGGTGATGATATCTCAATTTGCGGACCCGTTGAGTTGAGCGGACCCGAAGGCGCCTACAGCTACCTCTGGAGTACAGGGGGGAATAGTGCCGGATTATTAATCAGCGAAAGTGGTGATTACTGGTTGAGAACCACCGGTAGTGACTATGGTTGCGAAGCCTCCGACACAATCCACATTGACATTTACGAAATTCCTGACATAAATTTAGGGCCTGACCACACCATTGCAGCTGATTCAACAATAAGTGTCGGAGTAGATGCCGTGTATGATGACTACATGTGGTATAATGGTTTTAACGGACCAATTTTAACGATAACCGGTTCAATGCTGGGTTTGGGAACACATACCATCTGGCTGAGGGTTTATACCGAAAACAACTGCACCGACACCGACACGGTGGAAATTACAGTTCAGCCGGCTCAGTCAATCGGCAATCTTGCAAATGCTGATAACTGTTTAGTGTATCCAAATCCGGCACGTGAACAGTTCTGTATATCACCCAATATATCCGGAAACGGTAAATGCCTCATCAGTCTGGTTGATTTGCACGGAAAAGTTGTGAGTGCTTACACGAAAAACTATTACGATGGTGTCGAATGGTCGTTCGAAGCTTCTGGGCTTGCTCCGGGATTGTATTATCTCGAATTGCAGTTCGATACGGGAACAAAAATCACAAAAAAAATCAGCATTCAATAATTCATTATGAAATCCAACAAAGAAAAAGGAGCCATAAAGAGCAGGCTGCGCGGAGCCTACTTTACTTCGAGTATCTCGGTGTCGCTGGTGCTATTTCTGCTGGGCATTATCGGGCTGCTGGTGCTCAATGCCAAAATGATTTCTGATTATGTAAAGGAAAACATCTGTTTTACACTGATATTGAAAGAAGACATCAAGGAACCGGATATTAAGAAATTTCAAAAAACACTCGATACATACGATTACATCAAATCAACCGAATATATTACCAAGGAAAAAGCTGCGGAAATCATGAAAAACGATTTGGGCGACGACTTCGTGCAAACCCTGGGCTATAATCCGTTGCTGCCTTCGATTGATGTTTATCTCGATGCCGGATATGCCAACCCCGACAGTCTGGTGGCCATCGAAAAGAAATTTAATTCCTATACCGATTATGTAAAAGAGGTTTCATATCAAAAAAATCTGGTGCATTTGATTAGCGAAAATGTAAGTAAGATTAGTTTGTTTCTTTTAGTTTTCAGCGTATTGCTGATGCTTGTATCGTTTGCCCTGATTAACAACACCATACGCTTAATGGTTTACTCGAAACGCTTCTTAATAAGAACCATGCAACTGGTGGGTGCCACAAAGGGTTTCATCCGGAAACCATTTCTGCTGAGTGGCCTGTATCAGGGCATTGCCAGTTCGATGGTAGCCATTATCCTCTTGACGGTGATGATATACTTCTCATCGTCTCAACTTAAAGAAATCATAAATGTGGAGGATTATTATAAAATTATTGCCAGCCTTTACCTAATTGTATTATCTTTGGGCGTTATAATTTCGGTGACTTCTACCTATTTAGCAGTGAACCGGTATCTGAAAATTAAAACGTCAAATTTGTACTATTGATATGGCAACAAAAAAAGAAAACAAGGCACCCGAAAAGCCGGTCGATACCACGGGGTTTGTGTTGGCAAAACAAAACTACATTATTTTACTGATAGGTTTTTTGGTGATTGTTACAGGCTTTGTGCTGATGGCTGGTGGCGGAACTGACGACCCTGCTGTTTTCAGCGATAAAATTTTCAGTTTCAGGCGTATTACCCTGGCTCCCATTTTGGTAATTATTGGGTTTGCCATCGAAATATTTGCAATCATGAAAAGGCCTTCCGAACGCAAAGACGAAAGCGGAAACGCGGCAAAATAATCAATAACAAGCAATCATGAACTGGTATGAAGCGCTTATCCTTGGGATTATCCAGGGACTTACCGAATTTTTACCTGTCAGCAGCAGCGGTCATCTCGAAATAGGGAAAGCCCTGTTTGGTATCAGCGGTAGCGAAAACCTTAATTTTTCGATTGTGGTGCATGGTGCTACGGTTTTGAGTACAATTCTCGTACTTCGGCACGAAATACTCAAACTACTCACCGGGTTGTTTAAGTTCAGGATGAACGAAGAAACCAAATATGTGCTAAAAATCGCTATTTCGATGATACCTGTGCTTTTGGTGGGCATTTTGTTCAAAGACATAATTAAAACCCTGTTCGATGGTTCTGCCATGTGGTTTATCGGAGCTATGCTGCTCGTAACTGCCCTTTTGCTGTGGCTTACAACCATCATTAAACCCAAAGAAAAACCCCTTACCTACTGGAGGGCTTTACTTATTGGCGTTGCTCAGGCAATTGCTGTTGTTCCGGGAATCAGCCGTTCGGGAGCTACCATTGCCACCGGGCTGATGTTGGGAACCCGTAAAGAAGAAGTTGCCAAATTTTCGTTTCTCATGGTGTTAATTCCTATATTGGGAGAAAACTTTCTCGACCTCATGTCAGGAAGTTTTTCAAATAATGCTTCGTTACCGGTGTCGAGTTTACTCATCGGATTTATTGCAGCTTTTGTTACCGGGTGGTTTGCCTGCAGTTTTATGCTCCGCATCGTAAAGCGGGGTAAGCTCATTTGGTTTGCCATCTATTGCACCCTGGTCGGAATATTAACAATCTTGTTTCTATAGCACACAATGCAGATTTTCGACGGAAATAACGTAGATTTTTTTGAGGGACAACTCATTGTGGTAAACAAACCCCTGGGATGGACATCGTTTGATGTGGTCAACAAAATCAGACACCTTTCGTGTAAGCAATATAAAGTCGATAAGCTTCGTGTGGGGCATGCCGGCACCCTCGATCCTATGGCAACGGGAGTGTTACTTATCTGCACGGGAAAATACACCAAATCAATCGATCTGTTGCAGGATGGTAATAAGGAATATATTGCCGGTTTAAAATTCGGAGTCACTACCCCCTCATACGACAGCGAAACCGAGGAAGATGAAAGCTTTGCCTGGGAACATATCACACGCACCTTATTTGAAGAAAAACTGCTTCAGTTTACCGGTGATATTGAGCAAATACCGCCCTTATTTTCGGCTGTAAAACTCGACGGAAAAAGAGCCTATAAAATTGCACGGAAAGGCAGAAACCCCGAAGTAAAAACCCGGAATGTACGAATCGATTCCATTGCCATAGAACATTTTGAGATGCCATTTGTTACTATACGTGTAAAATGCAGCAAAGGCACCTATATCAGGGCATTGGCCCGCGATATTGGCGAAGCACTCGGCAGCGGAGCGTATTTAACACGCTTAATTCGCACACGTTCAGGCAATTATTCGCTCGAAAATGCGTTGGATATTGACGAAATTGAAAATATTATCAGGAATTTGTAACCTTTTTGTAACTAATCAGGTATAAAAGAAAGTTTTTTACACATTATGAAACTATCACAATTTAAGTATGTTTTACCGGAAGAACTGGTAGCGCTGCATCCGGCCGACAATCGTGACGAATCGCGTCTGCTGGTATTACACCGCAAAACCGGAGAAATCGAGCACAAAAATTTTAAAGATATTAAAGACTATTTCGACGATGGCGACGTAATGGTTTTTAACAATACCAAGGTATTCCCTGCCCGGTTATATGGCAATAAGGAAAAAACCGGTGCACGCATCGAAGTATTTTTGCTGAGGGAGCTGAACAAAGACCAGCGCTTATGGGATGTTTTGGTAGATCCTGCACGCAAAATCCGTATCGGAAATAAGCTGTACTTTGGCCCCGACGATTCTCTGGTAGCCGAAGTTATTGATAATACCACCTCTCGGGGTCGGACCCTACGGTTTCTTTTCGACGGAACGTATGATGATTTCAAAAAAACGCTGTATCAATTGGGAGAAACGCCCCTGCCGAAATTTATCAAAAGGCCGGTGGAAGAAGAAGACGAACACCGCTATCAGACCATTTTCGCCCAGCATGAAGGAGCCGTTGCCGCACCCACTGCCGGAATGCACTTCAGCCGTGAACTGATGAAACGCCTCGAAATTATCGGGGTCAATTTCGCATTTGTTACCCTGCACGTTGGACTCGGTAACTTCAGGCATGTTGATGTGGAAGACCTGACTAAGCACAAAATGGACAGTGAACAGATTTTGATTTCGGAGGACGCTGTAAATATTGTGAACGAAGCCAAATTGAATCAAAAGCATGTTTGTGCAATTGGCACAACGGTATTGCGCACCCTCGAAAGTTCGGTGACAACGAACCAAATGCTAAAACCTTACGACGGCTGGACAAACAAATTTATTTTTCCACCCTATGATGTTCAGGTTCCAACCCGTCTGGTCAGCAATTTTCACCTGCCATACACCACCCTACTTATGATGGTGGCCGCTTTTGGCGGATACGACGAAGTAATGAATGCGTATAAAATTGCCATTAAGGAAAAATACCGTTTTGGCACTTACGGCGATGCTATGCTAATTATCTGATGCATGGTTTTGACCAAACACAAAAACCGGTCCGGCTATAGGTTCAGATCGGTTTTTGTTTTTTGTGGCTACAATAGAATTACTATATTCACTTGAACCGAATAAAAACAAAAAGTCTTTGCATTTGTTGTAATCAAAAAACCTATCACCATGTTACTCAAAGGGAAAAAAGGAATAATATTCGGCGTTCTCGACGAAAACAGTATCGCATGGCATGTCGCCCGACGTTCTGTTGAAGAAGGGGCAATGCTGGTTCTCAGCAATACCGAAATGGCACTTCGGCTGGGAAAAACCGATGAACTTGCACAACTGATCAATGCTCCGTTTATTGCCGCTGATGCAGTTGATACCGCCGATATCGAAAATCTGCTTACCGAAACGATGAAGTATTTTGGCGGAGAAATAGATTTCATTCTGCATTCAATTGGCATGTCGCCCAACGTAAGAAAACAAAAACCCTACTACGACCTCGACTACTCCTATTTCGAAAAAACCCTGGATGTGTCGGCTCTCTCCTTACACAAAATATTACAATCGGCATGGAAACTCGACGCCCTTAACACGCATGCATCGGTGGTAGCACTCAGCTATATTGCAGCACAACGCACATTTTCGGGCTATGGCGACATGGCCGAAGCCAAGGCACTGCTCGAATCGGTGGTACGCAGTTTCGGTTATCACTATGGAAAACGCAAAAAAGTGAGAATCAACAGTGTGTCGCAGGCCCCAACTCAAACAACAGCGGGTAGTAGCGTTGGCGGATTTGCAAACCTGTATGCCTTCAGCGATAAGATGGCTCCCCTGGGTAACCCCGATGCTTCAGCCTGTGCAGATTTCTGTGTAACACTATTCAGTGATTATACCCGGGGAGTGAGCATGCAAAATCTTTTTCATGATGGGGGCTATTCGAGCATGGGCATGGGTGAAACCCTGATGGATGATATTAAAAACTGTATCACAGGCGAAAAACCTCTTTAATTTAACCATAATTTCTATCTGTTTTTTAGTATATTTCGCCTGAAAAATCAAGGTGAAATGATAACGAAAACCTCCATAAAAAACTGGGCAAGCGACGACAGACCCCGCGAAAAAATGATACAGAAGGGAACCGCAGCACTTAGTGATGCAGAACTTATAGCCATTCTGTTGCGTACAGGAAGCCGCGATAAGTCAGCAGTTGAGCTGGCCCGCGAAATACTGGAATCGAGCAGCAACAACCTGAATCTTCTCGGAAAGAAAAGCATCTCTGAGTTCCGAAAAATAAAAGGTATTGGTATGGCCAAGGCCGTCGAAATTGCGGCTGCACTGGAACTGGGTCGTCGCCGGAAAATGTCGGAAATTATCGAAAAGCCTTCGATAAGGAGCAGCGCTGATGCTTATCAACTTTTTGAACCTTTGGTGGCCGATCTGTCGCATGAAGAATTCTGGGTAGCCCTGCTCAACCGTGCCAACCATGTTACCGATACTTTCCGCCTTAGTCAGGGTGGTACAGCAGGCACTGTGATGGATGTAAAAATTATCATGAAACGGGCTCTTGAACAATTGGCTCACGGCATAATCATTTCGCATAATCATCCCAGCGGCAATCGCCAGCCCAGCGATGCCGACCGCAACATTACCCGCAAACTGGCCGAAGCTGCAAAACTGTTCGACATACAACTACTTGATCATATTGTGGTAGCCAACCATAGTTACTACAGTTTTGCCGATGAAGGTCAGTTATAAACTTTTTGTTTTTAAATAAGTATATTTGCCTGATGATTACGGTTCTGGCAGATACAATCAATCCCCGTGTAGCCTATGCTGTTTCGCTGGTTCTGAAACAGGTACTGCATGTGGAATACCATCTTACCAATTCTCCCGTTGAAGTTACCGGATATTGTATCAATTATTCACATCATCGGGTTGATGGTGCTCTGTGCATCGCACAGCACAGTTTACTCACCGAAAACAACATTCAGGCTATTGACCCGGAAGTAAGCCTTTGGCGCGGGTTACCCGTTTTTTTTGATACCGATGCATCACAACAAATACCTTTCGATATTTTTGCCGCATCGTTTTGGCTGGCAACGCGCTATGAGGAATATACCTGCGAAATTACCGACAATTTCGGACGCTACCCTGCACATATGAGCCATGCCTTCCGTAACCAATATCTTGAAAAACCAGTGATAAACCTTTGGGCTGCCGAGTTGAAAAAAGAAATGCAGCAACAATTCGGTGAACTAAATATTCCACAACCCGAATACCGCTTTGTCCCTACCGTCGATATCGACAGTATGTTTAAATACCAGTACAAGGGTTTTTTGCGCAACTTTGGTGGTTTTTTCCGCGATTTATTTCACCGGGAGTTCACATTGTGTACACAACGAATTAAGGTATTGACAGGAATAGAAAAAGACCCCTGGGATATTTTCGACAATATCATTGCCCTGCACCGAACCCATGGTTTGTATCCCTTGTTCTTTGTGTTGTGCGCCAAAAAACCGGGTAAATACGATAAAAACATTTCTCCTTCGAAAAAAATATTTTTTACACGCTTACAGGAATTAAAAAAACAGCACCGCATCGGAATTCACCCTTCGTTTCAGGGACATTTTGAAGATGCGGCCTGGGAAAACGAAACCAACATACTTCGCAAACTGTTGCAACAACCTGTTTACGAAGCCCGGATGCACTATCTGAAGATACAGATTCCACACACATACCGCGAATTAATTCGGATGGGGGTTGAGTTCGATTTCAGCATGGCCTATGCCGGGGCACCCGGTTTCAGGGCGGGATTGTGTTCCCCGTTTTTCTTCTATGATCTGGCCAACGAAACCGAAACCAACCTGAGTGTGGTTCCCCTTGGAATTATGGATGTAAGCATGAAAAAATATTTAAAGCTCAGCCGCAACGAATCGATAGCACTGGTCGACAGGATGGTTGACACCGTAAAAAATTGCGGAGGCGTGTTCGTAAGCCTATGGCATAACGAAAGCTTTGCCGAAGACAGCGACTGTAATCGTGTTTACGAACACTTACTCGAAAAGGCCCGATAGATGAATCTGCAATACCTCACCCATAACACCATCGACCGGCAAGCCTGGGATGCCTGCGTTGCAGAATCACCGATTCCCATGATTTATGGAACCACTGCTTTTCTCGATGTAACGGCACCCAATTGGGATGGTATCGTTGCCGATAACTACCGTACGGTAATGCCGGTTCCCCACCGGAAAAAAATGGGGATTCGCTACGCCTTCAGACCTGTGCTTACCCAACAATTGGGCGTATTTGGCAAACAAGCTGACCATGTTGAAACGGTACAACAGTTTATTGATTTTTTGAGTTTACATTTTCGTTTTGCCGAAATACCGTTAAATACGAAAAACCCGGCAACCGGACCCATATATGGTACCGGAGTAACACACTATTTAGCCTTGGATGAAAGTTTTGAAACCATTTCGAAAAGTTTTACCATCAACCACCGGCGTAATATCAGCAAAGCACAAAAAGCAGGTTACATTTTTGCAGAACACATGCAATTTGATGACCTGCAGACAATAGTTGCCGAAAGCCCCGAAGAATGGATAAAAGCCATTGATAAATCGTATGCTCACGAAATGCTTATGGCTATAGAGATACTCATTAACAGGAAAGTAGCACGCTTGTTTGCCATAAATAATCAACAGGGAGTTCCGGTTGCCATGGCACTCTTTTCGGAATACAACAATCAGCTGAACTACCTATTCGGTATTTCGAACCACGAAGGAAAACAAAACCGTGCCATGTTTCTGATGTTCAGCAGTATAATCGAAATGTATGCCGGCACCGGAAAACAACTTGATTTTGAAGGCTCCGAAACCGAAAGTATTGCCCGCTTTTTCAGGGGGTTCGGAGGACAAGCAGCAAATTATGCGAAAATCAGAATTAATCGCTTACCTGCGGTAGTAGGATTTTTGAAAAACAAAAAAAAGTAGTATTATTACTTCATCATAAAAACACACACTATGAAAATAGTAAACCTGGGGGGAAAAGGGACACTGCTCGACCAATTTCTGGCAGAAATTCGCGATGAGGCCATACAGTTGGATCGTATGCGTTTTCGTAAAAATCTGGCACGAACTGCAAACATTTTTGCTTACGAAATCAGCAAGGCATTGCCTTTTAATGATGAAGAAATTCAAACTCCGCTTGGAGTAGCCATTGTACCAACCATGAAGGAACAACCGGTAATTGCTTCGGTTTTACGTGCGGGATTACCTATGCACGAGGGTTTCCTGTCGTTTTTCGACCATGCCGATTCGGCTTTTATTGCCGGATACCGCAAATACGAAAAAAACGAAACTTTCGATATACAAATCGATTACATCACTTCGCCCGGAATCGAAAAACGTTTTCTGATAATCTGCGATCCGATGCTGGCTACGGGACAAAGCATGGAGCTCACCTACAAGGGTATGCTGAAACATGGCAAACCCAAACACACCCATATTGCAGCACTCATTGCCAGCAAAGAGGGTATTGAGCACCTGCAGAAATATCTTCCCGACAACGAAGTAACCATTTGGGTGGCAGCCATCGACGACGAACTTACGGTGAAATCGTATATTGTACCCGGTCTGGGCGATGCCGGCGATCTGGCATTCGGATCAAAAGAGTAAGAAATAATCATAATTTTGAGCAAAATTTAGTAAAATGAAGAAAACCATTATTATTACCGGTGGGGCGGGATTTATCGGTTCGCATGTAGTGCGCCTGTTTGTAAATCAATATCCTGATTATCTGATTGTTAATCTCGATAAACTTACCTATGCCGGAAACCTTGCCAACCTGAAAGATATTGAAGCAAAACCGAATTATCGTTTTGAGCGCGCCGATATTGTTGACGGCGATGCCATCATGAATATTTTTGAGCAATATCGCCCCGATGGTGTAATACATCTGGCCGCCGAAAGTCATGTTGACCGAAGCATTTCGAACCCCACCGAATTTATTTTTACCAATATTGTAGGAACTGTAAACCTGCTGAATGCTGCCCGACATATCTGGCAGGGAAATTCTGAAGGCCGCCGGTTCTATCACATTTCTACCGACGAGGTATATGGTTCGCTGGGCGATGAAGGCTTTTTCACCGAAGAAACCGCCTACGATCCGCGCTCGCCCTATTCGGCATCGAAAGCCAGCAGCGACCATTTGGTAAGGGCTTATCACCATACCTTCGGGCTTCCGGTGGTTGTGTCGAATTGCTCGAACAATTACGGACCCAATCATTTCCCCGAAAAACTGATTCCACTGGCCATCAATAACATAAAAAACATGAAACCCATTCCGGTGTATGGCAAAGGCGAAAATGTACGCGACTGGCTCTATGTGCTCGACCATGCCCGTGCTATTGATACCATTTTCCATCATGGGAAAAACGGAGAAACCTATAATATCGGTGGTAACAACGAGTGGAAAAATATTGATTTAATACGACTTCTCTGCAGCATTATGGACAATAAACTGGGTCGTGCCCCGGGTACCGGCGAATCGCTGATTACCTTTGTGAAAGACCGTGCCGGACACGACCTGCGTTATGCCATTGATTCCACAAAATTACAACAGGAACTCGGATGGAAACCATCGTTGCAATTCGAAGAAGGACTGGAACGCACGGTGGATTGGTATCTGGCAAACGAAGAATGGCTTAGCAACATTGTTTCGGGTGATTATATGCAGTATTACGTACA
>JAKQPY010000248.1:0-1016 GCA_029564465.1 Bacteroidota bacterium
CGATGGCAGTTACTATACCGGGAGTACCAAAAATTTGGAATTGCGGTTAGCACAACATCAGGCCGGCGAAGGGGCTAATCATACCAAAAAGCATTTACCGGTTAAACTGGTATATTTTGAAGAATATGCAAGAATTGACCATGCGTTTTATCGCGAGAAGCAGGTGCAGGGCTGGAATCGGAAAAAGAAAGAAGCATTAATAAATGGGATGCCCCAAAAACTACATGATTTGGCCGAATGCATGAATGAAACGCATTACAAGAATTATAGTAATGGTGGTTTCGGCTCCGCTCAACCACCTCAATCACCTCGCTCCCTGAGCGAAGCCGAAGGGAGCGAAGTCGAAGGGAGCACAACACATAAACAAGCCGAAGGGCGGGAAATATCAGGACTAAAAGCGTATGAGTAAAAACAACGAAAATAAATTGGTGCCACGGCTAAGGTTTCCTGAGTTCAATAATGAAGACGAATGGGAAGTAAAAGAAGTGGGTGATGTATTTGAGATCACTCGTGGTTACGTTCTCTCAATGAACTTGGTAAAGGACACACAGTGTGAGGAATACCCATATCCGGTATTTTCTTCACAAACAAAAAATAATGGACTTGCAGGATTTTACGACAAGTATTTATACGAAGATGCGATAACTTGGACAACAGATGGTGCGAATGCTGGTGATGTCAATTTCCGTTCTGGTAAATTTTACTGCACTAACGTGTGTGGGGTACTCCTGAATAATGATGGTAATGCTAATCCTTGCGTAGCTGCAATTCTCAATTCGGTTTCACGGAAATATGTTTCTTATGTAGGTAATCCAAAACTCATGAACGGAGTCATGAGGCGAATTAAAATCCCATTCCCAAAATTAAACGAGCAGCAAAAAATCGCCGCCTGCCTTTCGTCATTAGATGATGTCATAACTGCCGAGAGCAAAAAATTGGAAGTGCTGAAAGAACATAAGAAAGGGCTACTGCAAAATCTTTTTCCGCAGGAAGGGGAAACCGTGCCGAAGTTGCGG
>JAKQPY010000251.1:0-2693 GCA_029564465.1 Bacteroidota bacterium
TTGAACCATTTGGCCGATAAGAATTTCTCCTTAGTTAAAAATGTCATAATCAGTGTTTTAAAAATGAGCCGGCAAAAATACTATGCCTGATGAAAATGGCAAAATTGTTTAATAACATGATAGATGGATGCAATGGGTTAATGTACAATTAATAATACTCTTTGGGAATACTCAGGGTTTTTCTTATTTTTGTATTGATGACTACATCAAGGTTTATACTTATAATTGCGTTGTTACTGCTTTCGACAGTTAATTTGCAAAGCCAGACTCACGAAAATACCATTGGTGTGCGTTTGGGATATGCCAAGGGCCCCTTACTCGAAGCCAGTTTACAGCACGAGTATCGTTTTTTGCGACGCATCGAAGCTGATCTCGGGGTATATTTCGACAAAACCTATACAAAGTCCGGTGTGTGTGTGTTGCACCAATGGCGGTTTTTACTGGGCGATAAACTGAGTTGGTATCTGGGGCCAGGTTTGTCAGCAGGCTACTGGGATTATAGCATTGGCTATCACGATTTTGGAGATGGAGGATTCTACGTTTCAGCTGGAATAAATGCCGGTATTGAATTTAGTTTTTTATATACCCCATTACGCTTAACCATTGACGCCCGTCCTGAGTTCGGTTTATATAATCAGCCGGGAGAGGATTTCATTGCACAATTTGCCCTGGGTGTGCGCTACGTTTTTTGAAAAACAGCTTCTACTATCGCTGAACAACCAACTTCTGTTTTTTTATTGAATGCTTTGATTTAAATTTTACTGTATACATACCGTTTTTCAACGAACCGATGTGAATTTTGGAGTGGTTTCTTTTGTTTTTTTCACAGTAAACCAACTCATCACTAATATTGTAAATGCTGACTTCATATTCTTCGCTGTCGTTATCGCCAAAGGCAAGGGTAATGAAATCTATGGCAGGATTGGGGTATAACAGCATACCCGACAGGCTGGCGGAGGCAACGAAGCTGTTGTCTTCGAGCTGTATCCAGATGGGGTTGGTGTAGGCATAGAAGCTTCCCTGCATGTGATCGTATTCGTTGGCAGGTTCCTTGGTTGTTTTCAACTCGGCTGCAATGAAGAAATAGCCGGAGTTATAATTCGCTCCCAGACAGGTATTAATAATATCAGTGAGAACGATATCGTTATCATCGGGGTCAAGCAAGGTTTCGGTGATGGCATCCTTGGTGCCGACAATAAGTTTTATGTATTCAATATCGCCAAACAGGCCAGAGCTTACCCATTGGTAATTCAGTATCCAGTCATCTGCCTGATTGATTCCGATGACTGCATCATCGCCCGTAAGGAGGCTGTTGTTGGTAGCATAGTTGTCGAGCGAAATGCTGGCGATAGGTCCTTCGCTAAGTATTGCCCTGCCCTTGTTTAATGCATCGAGAACATTTTCGGCATTTTCGCCCATTCCGTCAGGGCAGTAAACCAGGGTGGAAAATTTGCCAAATGCATTGTCATTGACCGAACCATAAACACCCATCGTAAAATCGGTATTCGAAAAATTAAACGAACCATGGGCATCGGAGCCTGCAATCTGGAAAAACTTACGAAAGCCTGCATTATCGTTCTCTGCATCGGCAAGCCCTTGCTGAAGCATGAAATAATACACTTCACGGTTTTGGTTGAAGCGGTACATGTAGTGCAAGGCATCTGTTTCGGGAACCGGTACAAACGATTCTTCGCTGTTGTTGTGAAACGGATCCCACGGGTTATCGAGCGAAGAGTTTTCGGAAAGCCTGTTCCGCATGTTGAGTATTTGTCCGCCCCGTAAGGCCGGCTTAAAATGGGTTATGTCAGACGTTGTATATACATCAGATTCAATCGCTGTGTTATTGCAAATTACGGTTCCTGCAAATGAATGCGGCTCCCCGTTGGGTGTAAACCCGGTATGCCCCAGATTCCATACTCCTCCGTTAACAGCAAACCCCAGTGCATCGCCTTCGGCAAACGGATGGGCTGCATAAGCAAATCCTCCGTATAATTGGAGCGAATCCATCAGCATGTTGATATTTACCGAAGTACTGCTCATATCGCCTCCGCCATCACCGGGGTAGGGCAACGAATAGGGTGCCTCTGGCGATGGGTAAGTGAGGCAGTGTACGGTTTTTTCATCAGAATTCGCTACCGACATTTCGACGGCATGGATCATTTTAAAATAATCGTATTGCTGATTGTTTTCAAGCACAAGATTACGTTGCAGCTGCCAGTTTTCGTGCATCGAATTGCCATAATTGTCGTAATCGCAGCTATGATCGGTCAGACATGTCCAGTCGAGACCCAGATGTGCGGCCATAATTGGGCTTATGTCAACCGGCAGCCCTAACTCGGCAGTATTATCGGTAAACATGCTGTGAAAATGCGTGTCGCCCCGATACCAGTTGTCCAGTGTCGGAAAATCATCATCAGTCCTGATAATGCGCAAATAAAGAACATCATCGGTAGCCCAGTCCTGATCAAGATAAACCTCGAGATCGATGGTGTCGCCACATTCTGCAAAACATGTGGCCGGAAAATTATAGACAAAATACCACCATTTTTTGTTGATGGTTTCGAAAGTTAATTCCGGATCATACCAGTTGTAATCGGTTGTAAATTTAAATGTGACCGACTGAGAACGTTGTATGGCCGAGTCGTCGAAACCCTGAATACTGATAGAAGTATTTTCTGAAGATTTTAAAAGTA
>JAKQPY010000270.1:0-6029 GCA_029564465.1 Bacteroidota bacterium
ATTATCGGTCCTGTTGAAGTGGTGAACCCCAAAATTGAATCGACGGTACACGCTGCCATGCTTACACAAATGAACCGCAGGGGACAAATTGCCAACTGTCTGATTGATGGTCCTCTGGCATTAGACAATGCCGTTTCGAAAGAAGCCTGTGCGCAGAAAAAAATTGTCACCGAAGTGGGTGGAGACGCCGACATACTGGTAGCACCTGAGTTGAACGCCGGAAATATCATGTATAAATCGATGGCATTTCTCGGAGGGGCTGTTCTTGCAGCAGCTATACTGGGTGCACGCTGTCCTATTGTTCTCACCTCGCGTGCCGACTCCGAAGAAACCAAGCTGCTCTCGATAGCTTTTGCTGCAGCTATGATGAAATAAGCAGAATCACATAAACAAAACAAATACATGACTAAATTCAGAATCTTAGCCATTAATCCGGGCTCAACATCCACGAAAATTGCTGTTTTCGAAAACGAAGAAAAGGTTTTTCAAAAGAATATAAAGCACAGCACCGAAGAGCTTGAGCCATTTAAAACCATTGCGTCGCAATATGAGTTCCGTAAGGAAACCATTCTGAAAGAACTTCAGGATGCAGGTCAGGATATTAAAAATATCAACATCATTGTTGGTCGCGGAGGACTTATTCATCCTGTAACCTCTGGAATATTCGAGGTAAACGAAGCCATGAAGCGCGACCTTTTCAACCCACCCATGGGCGAACATGCGTCAAACCTCGGAGGGCTTATTGCTGCTGATATTGCCCATAGTCTGGGAAATGTAAAGGCCTTTATTACCGATCCGGTGGTAGTTGACGAAATGCGCGATATTGCCCGTGTAGCCGGTCACCCACTGTTTACCAGGGTATCGATTTTTCATGCACTGAATCAGAAAGCCATTGCACGCAGGTATGCCAAAGATTTGGGCAGGAAGTACGAAGACCTGAACCTGATTGTGGTTCATCTGGGCGGTGGTATTTCGGTGGGTGCACACGAAAAAGGCATGGTGGTAGATGTTAACAATGCATTGAATGGCGAAGGTCCGTTTTCGCCGGAACGTTCGGGCGATTTGCCGTCGTGGCAGCTGGCTAAACTCTGTTTAAGCGGCAAGTACACCGAAGCCGAAATCAAAAAAATGATAACCGGACTGGGCGGATTTGTGGCCTATGTGGGCACCAACGATGCCTATGAAATTGAAAAGCGGTGCAACGAAGGCGACACAAAGGCACAATTCTATTCCGATGCCATGGCCTATCAGGTGGCTAAAGAAATCGGGGCAATGGCTACCGTGCTCAAAGGCAAAGTTGATGGAATACTACTTACCGGTGGTATTGCCTATAACAAACAGTTCTGCGGTTTTATCGAAGACATGACCGGATTTATCGGACCGGTAAAAACTTACCCCGGCGAAGATGAGATGCTTGCTCTGGCGATGAATGGTCTGATGGTGCTTCGTGGAGAAATGGAACCCAAAGTTTACGACAAATAAAATTCAGATATGAAAAAAATAATTAAAACCGACAAGGCACCCAAAGCCATCGGACCATACAGTCAGGCAACCGAAGTTAACGGAATGTTGTTTATTTCGGGACAAATTCCGTTGAATCCCGAAACGGGTATTATGCCCGAGGGAATTACAGCACAAACCGAGCAGGTAATGAAGAATATCGGAGCCATTCTCGAAGAAGCCGGTTACTGTTTTTCGGATGTAATTAAATCGACCTGTTTGCTTGCCGACATGGAGTACTTTAAACCCATGAACGAGGTGTATGGCAGGTACTATACCGAGAATCCACCGGCACGCGCTGCTTTTGCCGTGAAGGGACTCCCGCTGGGCGCGCTGGTCGAAATTGAGACCATTGCTGCGAAGTAGGCAGGAACGCCCCTGTCATGCTGAGTAGTGGAGCGTAGCGGAACGTTAATTTATACTGAGCCTGCCGAAGTATCGAAGCATAGGCAGGGGTTACGGAGAAAACGACTGCGGATTCACCCTTCGATTACCGCTGCGCTACTCAGGGTGACAATCCCCTGTCATGCTGAGTAGTGGAGCGTAGCGGAACGTTAATTTATACTGAGCCTGCCGAAGTATCGAAGCATAGGCAGGGGTTACAGAGAAAACGGCTCCGGATTGACCCTTCGCTTCACTTCGTCTCGCTACTCAGGGTGACTAATTCAAGAGCAATGCATGGTGTTTTTTATGTGACTGTAAGTTGCATAAACATAAGTTACAAAAACATAAGTTACAAAATTGTAAGTTACAAAATAGTAAGTTTGTGAAATATTAATTATATTTGTGAAATAAAAACATCAGAAAATGGAAACGCCATTTGCATTTGGTAAAATTGCGGTGAAGTCGAATTTCACCGACAGAGAAGAAGAAACAGCCCGATTGGTAACAAACTTCTCGTCGAAAATAAACAGCATTCTTATTTCACCTAGGCGCTGGGGTAAGTCGTCGCTGGTGAGTAAGGCGGCTCAGTTGGCATCGAAAAGGGATAGTCGCCTCAGGTTTGTCTTTATCGATTTATATAATGTAAGAAGCGAGGAGGAGTTTTACCAGTTATTGGCAAAAAACATCCTGCTTGCCTCAAGCACTAAGTTGGAAGAACTTAGAGACAAAGCCGGTAAGTTTTTGGGAAAACTGATCCCGAAACTTTCGTTTAGTCCGGAACCGAACAGTGAATTTAATATCAGTTTCGACTGGGAATCCGTTAAAAAAGACCCCGATGATATTTTAAACCTGTCGGAGAATATTGCCAAAGAAAAGAACATCAGGTTTGTTGTTTGTATTGACGAATTCCAGAATATTGCATCTTTTGGCGACTCACTGGCAATTCAGAAAAAACTCCGATCAAACTGGCAGAAGCATCAGAATACTTCGTATTGCCTGTATGGCAGCAAGCGGCACATGATGATTGATGTCTTCACTTCGGCATCAATGCCATTCTATAAATTTGGTGATATTGTTTTTCTTCAGAAAATTGAAAAAAATGCCTTGCAAAAGTTCATTGTCAAGCGTTTTAAGGACACCGGCAAAACTATAGATAAAGCCTGCGCCGGATTGATTGCTGACAAGGCTGATTGTCACCCGTACTATGTGCAGCAACTGGCGCAGCTTACCTGGCTACGGACCGGCGATGTGTGCACCCCCGATATTGTTGAAGAAGCCTATCAGGGTTTGATCATGCAGCTTGACTTTTTGTTTCAGGCAATTACCGACGATTTGAGCAATACCCAGGTGAATTTTTTGAAAGCCCTGCTCGAAGGAGTGACGCAACTCAGCGCCAGCGAAACACTCAAAACCTATAATCTGGGAACTTCAGCCAACGTACTTCGTGTTAAATCGAGTCTCGAAAACAAGGAAATCATAGATCTCTACGGTGGCAAAATCAGTTTTATGGATCCTATGTACAAATGCTGGCTTAAAACCGTGTATTTCAGGATTAAATAATTCATCCTTTGAAGGGGGGAATTATTCGTCGTCGATACAAGCATTTGCAATGCGATTGAGGCAGTATATTTCAATACTACTTCCCCTGATAATAATACTCCTTAAATGTCGGGTTTTCGCCGGCCATCTTCAGGAAAATGTCGAGGGGAAGCACTTCGATATTTTCACTCAGCTTGTCGCAGATTGACTTTACACGGGCAATGTCGCTCGATTCGCGTACATGTACGAGCAGGAAGTAGGGTCTTTCGGAATTAATGGCCGCCAGTTCCTCAAGGTCGGCCACCACTTCTGCTTCGGGTTTTTCGGCAGACAGATAGTAGTCGTACGAAACAAAGGGTTTTTTATCGCGCACGGTGAATGTGTTCGATGCCCGGTATCCATTAATAAATCCGATGGCATCGGGCATCGATCGGTAATATTCGTCAACCACGCTTTTGGGCAGGTTGTTGTCGCAGGTTTCGGTACCACCTTCGGAGTAATCCATTATCTCGAAAACATTCAGGTCGAGTTTCTTCATCAGGTCGTGTGCACGTTTCAGTTCAGCAGGCAGCCATTCGGTCGGGAAGGCTTTCGGATACATATACGACGAACCCGATAATGCAGCAATGAAATAGTCGTTGGGCGTAGCCTGTGCATAATAGTACTCAAGCAGTACCGGCGACATCTCGAGCATTTTCATGGTAACTTCCCATGCATAGGGTATGCTGCCCCTTCCGGGTTCAAACCACGCACCAATGCCGATGCCGTCGGACTGGATGAAACTGATGTAAATTTTCTTTTCAGGTATGTACGTATTGCCTTCCTCTATGTTGTGATTGTTCTTAAAAACAAAACCTTCCGACAAGGGAATATGAATCAGAAAACTGGTGTTGGGCTGTGTGTTTAGACCGTCGGAAGTGAGCGCGTACGACGATAGCAGTGTGGTCATTTGTTCTTCGAGGTCTTTCTTGTAGGAATGCCACCCCCAAACCTGCGACAAGGGTTTCATGCCTGCAAACAGCGAACGGGTGAGGTTATACTCGAGAGTGTCGGTAGGGCGGGCCGACAAATCAGAGAAAAACGTCCTCTTCATCATCCCAAAATCGGCACAGGCTGGCATTAGTACCGTGCCATGCTGACCACCCAGCCAGGTAATCACTTCGCGTGAGCAGCGGTTCCAGTATTGCTCTTTTGCCCAGGAATATATTTCGAAGTCCGACATCCCATTGAACTGGCCCCTGAAATCGGCAACCTGTTTGAATCCATGCTGTTGCATCAATGGGATCATGTCGTCGGTGATAATAATTGCATTTTCGAGACCCGCCAGTGTGTAGGCGACTATAAGTGAAGTTCTTACATTTTTGTCCCAGATGATATAGCCTTTGATATGTGATTTAAAGGTTTGAATTCCCTGCTCAACCGTGCTCAGCGATGTAAATGAAAAGTCCCTCTTAGTTTCGAGATATTCGGCCAGTTCTGTCGTGTAGTTGAATGGGTATCCCTTGGCAAAGGTAAAATACAATAAGGGTTGGGTCTGATTTACCACGCCCTGAAGCGAAATCCATAATGCCTGTTCCGGCAGGTGCTTGCCAATATCCCAGTCGTCGGCCATGCGATGTATAAACGCATTTTGGGTATTGCTGCGCCTAAACACAAAAACGAGTTCCGAGCCCTGGGGGCGGGTAGGGCGTGTTATCGTGCATGTCAACCTTTTTCCATCGTCCGACAACTGATAACGATACACTGACTCTCCATGCTTTTTACCCTGTGAAGCAAAGTAATCGTATTTTTCGGTAAGCGTTAATGTGTTGTCGTTTTCCCAGATGGCTGTAATTTCTTTTTTTGATCCCACAGGTAGCCTGAGACCCATGTGTATGTTGGTGGAAAATGTGCCGTCTTTAATTTCGCTTTTATTCACTTTCCCATCGGTGCTGAAAGTCAGTTTTTCCTCGAATTTGCGTTTTGGCCCCATTCGCGTAATAATTTCAGCTGTATTGGTTCCCATTGTAATTTCGACTGTGAGTTCCTTGTAATAATCGAGAAACGAACTTTCTGATGCAATCATTTTCCATGTTCCATTAATTGCTGTATGCTGCGAATAGATGATTCCGGAAAACAGAAGAAAAGAGGCAAGACTTAACACAAGTTTTTTCATCGGCTTTTAATTTAGTGTGAAGATATATTTTTCAAATCAGAAAAGGAAAAACTAAAAGGTAAAATTTACAACTGCATGACAGTATCAGCGCAAAAATGCTAAATCAAATTTAATTGACACTTGTACTCAGCCCTCGGTATTTAAATATTGTATTGTTTTTAAGGGCCGGTCTGTTTGAAAATCATTACATTTGGTCTTTGATGCAAATCCGAAACGGAATGAAACAAACGCTACCAATAATTCTGTTTGTATTGTTTGTCTCGAATGTAGAGGCACAACATTACAAAGATCCGAAGCTTCCGGTTGATGATAGGGTTCATGATTTGCTGCAGCGCATGAGTCCCGAAGAAAAATTCATGCAATTGTTTATGATTCCATACGAGCCGGGAGTCGATACAGCCATGTATGAGCAGGGAGTATTTGGTTTTCAGATGGGTGCCGAAGCGCAAGG
>JAKQPY010000274.1:0-8914 GCA_029564465.1 Bacteroidota bacterium
GCTGTCCGAAAACGGAGGTTCCAAAAAAATATGTATTTTTATCCATTGTAGAAAAGTTTTTGGCGAAACAAAACTACAAAAAACGAAGAAGCCAGACTTATGCGCTGGCTTCTTTAAAAAGTTTTAATCGGACAACAGTGAATATTTAAAAAAGAACAGAAATAAAAATAATATCTGAAATTGCAGAAATTATTAACCCTGCAATTGAAAGTCCAATTTTTTTCTTTCTAAAAATTCCTATGAATAAACTAATCGCACATAGGGCATTCCCAGCACCAACAAAAACAGAAAAAGAAGCTAATTTTCGAATTAACATAAAGCTGTCATAATCTGAATACATTATTGCAGAGGAAAATAACATTATGAAACTTATTATTGAAACAATAAATCCCGCTAACCCAAGTCCATTAAAGCTTTTTACAACAGGTTGTTCAGCTACTTGAGTTGTTTGTTCTTCCATAGTGTTTGTTTTTAAGTTAGTGTATAAGAGTTCAAAAAAATTAATTTAATTGCCTAAAAATAATATTTAAAACAATTACATCCAAATTTTCGATAGTGAAATAGCTGTTTAATTATTGTAATTATGTGAGTTGACTATTTGCAAAAAGGCGGAATGTCTGAATTGCTCAGTTATGACCCCAAAAACTGTTCTTTTTCGAAAACAAAAATTTATACTTCGACGAATAAAAAATCGAAAAAATCCAAGATTATTTCCAAATCATATTTTCGGGTTTCCATTTGTCTTTGGGCTGGTCTTCGCCGGTTGGGTGTCCGATTGGGATAACATTGAGCGGAACGAGATTTCCGGGAAGCGACAAGATTCTGGTTACAGGATTCACGCGTTCGTCGTAAGGGAATGCGGCAGTCCACACAGCTCCAAGACCCAGTGCTTCGGTGGCCAGCAGGATGTTCTGCGTAGCCGCACTGCAATCTTGCACCCAATAGTCGGTTTTTGTGTTGGTAGCTGCTTTGTTCATGTCGCCACATACCACAATGGCAGCACCTGCTTTCTCAAGCATTTTGGCATATGGCAGGGCGGCACATAGCGAGTCGAGCAATGTTCTGTCGTTTACCACAACAAATGCCCAGGGTTGCAGATTCCTGGCCGATGGAGCTGCCATTCCTGCCTTAACAATTTCGACCAGCGAAGCACTATCGACGGCTTCACCTGTAAAATGACGCACACTTTTGCGCTGATGGATGATGGTAATGGCATCGCTTACAGAGTCTTTTTTCATACTTGTATTTTTTTCGTTTTTATCAGTTCTATGGTTCCGGTATTGAACCAGATTTCCGGCTGCCAGGCTAATAATAGCAAGCAGTAATACTATGAGAATTAGATTTCTACTTTTTAACATGCTTCTTATTTTTGAAAAATAATGGTTTTCGCAGAATTTCGAACAAAGCGCCGGTTGGGCAGAAATACAGACACCACGGTTTCGACATAAAAACAGCCAACACCAGAAAACCACCGGCCATTACAAATGCCGAAACAGCAGCAAATTTATAGCTGAAAGCCATAAAAGGCTGAAAATCTTCGAGTACCAGCTTTACACCCGAGGCAACCAGTATCAGAAGAATAAACAAATACACATAAGGTACCCAGCGTAATACTTTATAAAGACCTTGTGGCAGCCTTAGTTTTTTGCGGGTGATTTTGCCGGCCAAATCCTGTAAAGAGCCATACGGGCATGCGTAGTGGCAATAAAACGATTTATTGGTAAAGAGGGGCAGCAACACCGACAAGGTGCACACAATGAGCAAGGTAAGTTTTATTACCGGATCGATACCATGAATAATTGTATTATGGAAAAACGCCACCGAAAGAAAATCACCGGCAATAAATCCAAAGATGCCAATATTCGACAGGTGCAGCAACCAGCGCACTTTCTTAAGTTTTGCAGGAAACAGAAAGCTTATCAATGCAAATAGTATGGCCAGAAGCACTATCCCATTGGTCAGAAGACGTTTGGTATCAATGCTTTTCTTTTGTTCCAACGAACTGGTATACACCGACAGGCGTTTGCTCATGCTGTTGATTACCGCCGTGCTGGTATAAGTAGAACCGGTTACAGCATCCACTTTCTTGTTCAGGGCTTCGGCGGGTGTTAACCCATTCCATGAGTTGAAAAAGCCCATCTCTTCGAGTCCGGATACCCAGCCGGGCGTTTCGCTGTTAGGCAGCAAAATCAGTTTTTCGATGGTGTTTTTATTGTTGAGAACAATAATAAAAGGAACTTCGCCTCCAAAACCACTAATCTCTTTACAGGTCGGCGATGAACATAGTAATTCGGCAACAAAATCACCAGATTTATTTTTTACAATAATAGAATTCGTTTCGGTCTGACTTGCAAATGTATGATCGGGGAAGTAAGCCTGTAAAAAAGCCAGTGTGTCGCTGTTTTGAGATACGGACTTTTCGGTTTTTTTAGCAATTGCAATACTTTTATTGAAAAACTGACCTTCGCCAAGCCCAATTATTACGAACATAGCCAGAAGAATCAGAATCTGAGGTAACTTTAACAATATACTTTTCATGCTTGTAAAATGAAAACAGTTGGTTTTTTATTCAAATCGGGGATGGCACACTTTTTCCATTCCTGAACCGTGCGTGTTACAATGAATTCGTCGGCTTGGGTTATTGAACTGGCAATACACACCCGTGTACCTGACTTCAGGTGGGCCAGCATATCTTCGATAAGGTGCATGTTCCTGTAGGGTGTTTCGATGAAAATCTGCGGTTGATGCTCCGCAGCCGACCGTCGTTCCAAAGCTGTAAGTCGTTGGATTCGCTCGTTGCGTTGCACCGGAAGATAGCCGTTAAAGGCAAAACATTGTCCATTCAACCCTGAGGCTATCAGCGCCATGAGCACCGATGACGGACCGGAAAGAGGACGCACAGTAATTTGATTACGGTGAGCCAAAGCCACCAGTTCTGCTCCCGGATCTGCCATGGCGGGGACACCTGCTTCCGACATAAGTCCAACAGAAAAACCCTGTAACGCCGGCTGTAAAAATTCCGATAGGTTTTCGGTTTGCGAGTGTTCGTTCAAAATGAAGAAATGCAGTTTGTCGATATCAATATTCTTATCGACTTTCTTTAAAAAACGACGCGCAGTGCGAACTTCCTCAACCACAAAGTACTGCAGCTCACACACCAGCCGGCACACTTCGGGCGATAAAGCGTCTTGTGGAGCGCCTTCGCCCAGCAGATTAGGAATTAATAACAATTCGCCTTTTTGCATGCGCAAATGTAATAAATAGATTCATTAAGGCTTATAACAAAACCATAACGCTAAGGTTTAAATTAATTTTAAGAATTCCGTTGTTCCCGATGCATCTGGCGACACAAAAAATATCTATCTTCGAAAAAAAAAGTTTGAAGCTGACTTTTCTCGGAACAGGAACCTCTCAGGGTGTGCCGGTTATAGGCTGTGAGTGCGATATTTGCCGTTCGGCGGATGTACGCGACAAGCGATTGCGCACTGCGGTTCTCATAGAGGTTCACGGTAAAAACATTCTGATTGATGCCGGCCCCGACTTCCGTCAGCAGATGCTTAGGGAAAATGTAAAACGTCTCGACGCCATTATTTTCACGCATGAACACAAAGACCATATTGGTGGTCTCGACGATGTACGGGCCTATAATTTTCTGAATCAGTCGCCAATGGACATCTATGCCGAACAGCGGGTTCAGATGGCGTTGCGCCGCGAATACAGCTATGTATTCTCCGATAACAAATACCCTGGTGTTCCGCAACTGATGTTGCATGATATTGATGAGAAAGCCTTCGAAGTTTTTGGCATTAAAATCATCCCCATACGGGTGATGCACTACCGCCTGCCCATTTTAGGCTTCAGAATAGGAAATCTTACCTATATAACCGACGCCAACTACATTGCTGACGAAGAACGAAATAAAATTTTTGGTACAAAACATCTGGTAATTAATGCCTTGCGGAAAGAAAAACATATTTCGCACTATACCCTCGACGAAGCCCTTGAATTTGCGCGTTCGTGTGCCCCTCAAAAAACCTATATCACCCATTTAAGCCACCACATGGGTCTTCACGAAGAGGTAAACCGCGAACTGCCACCGGGAGTATGTCTCGCCTACGACGGATTACAGATCGAAATCACTTAAATAATACGAAAATGAAAAAAACAGGAATTATTATTACTATGCTGGCATTGCTGATAAGCACCATGCCGCTGATGGCACAGGACGATGCCGGAGAAAAATTCAACTTCGAAATTGTAAAGAAACTTAAATCGGCCCCTGTGCGCGACCAGTACCGTTCGGGAACATGCTGGAGTTTCAGTGCCAATTCGTTTATCGAAGCAGAACTGCTGCGTATGGGAAAACCCGAAGTTGACCTGTCCGAAATGTGGGTGGTTCGCAATGCCTATCAGGAAAAAGCCGAAAAATACATCCGTGTTCATGGTTCGCTGAACTTTGCCGGAGGTGGTGCTTTTCATGATGTGTTTAATGTGTGGTCAAAATATGGTGCCGTACCCGAAGAAGCCTATAAAGGCCTGAACTATGGCGAAGACAAGCATGTACATGGTGAATTGGATGCTGTACTGAAGAAATTTGTTGAAGGTGTTCTCGAAAACGATAATAAAAAATTATCGACAGCCTGGAAACAGGCTTTCTCGGGCATTCTCGATGCGTACTTAGGCGTTCGCCCCGAAAAATTCAAATACAATGGTAAAGAATACACCCCAAAAGAATTTGCACAATCGCTGGGTTTTAACCCCGATGATTATGTGAATCTTACCTCCTATTCGCACCATCCATTTTATTCGCAGTTTGTTTTGGAAATTCCGGACAACTGGGCATGGGGTTTATGCTACAATGTACCGCTGGACGAGCTCATGCAGGTTTTCGACAACGCCATCGACAACGGATACCCGGTATGCTGGGGTGCCGACGTAAGCGAAAAAGGTTTTTCTTGGACCAAAGGTGTTGCTGTTGTTCCCGCTGAATCGCGCCCCGACCTCGATGGTCTTGAAAGAGATAAATGGGAAAAACTCACCGAAAAAGAAAAGAATGAGAAGCTTTTCAGCCTCGACAGACCCATCCCTGAAAAAGAAATTACTCAGGAAATCCGTCAGGAAGCTTTTGACAACTATCAGACCACTGACGATCATGGTATGGTAATTACCGGAATTGCCAAAGATCAAAAAGGCACCAAATACTATCTGGTTCAGAACAGCTGGAACACCAACAACATTTACGAAGGCTACTTCTATGCTTCGGAAACCTATGTGAAATACAAAACCATGAATATTGTAGTTCACAAGGATGCCATCCCCAAAGATCTTAAAAAGAAGCTGAACATTAAGTAATTATAAGAAAAGGTGCTCCGCAGTGAGCACCTTTTTATTTTATTCGTATTTTTGTAGAAAGCACTGACACATGAAAAAATCAATTCTTTTGCTTACGGTTATGCTGATGTGCCTCATTACGTCGGCTCAGCAGGTGAACGGGCTTATAGTTTCGGAAGATGAACAGTTTAAAATTGTGAAGGTCTGGGGTACTCATGAGGAACGGGGTTATGCGGCTGGTTATCTGCTGGCACCCGGAATTGCCGATTTGTTCGAAAACTACCTGATGCCGGCTTTCGGATCGTATTACAATATGGGGAGGACACTTATGCAGACGCAGGCGCATATTTCGATTGATTCGGTGTATATTTACGAGGCCATGGCAATGGCTGATGGTATCAACGACCGCGATGTGGTAGATTTCGAGGTTGATTATATCGACGTTTTGTTAGCCAACAGTTTCCTCGATCTGCAGAATTTTTTGGGTAAAGGACTCGGACTCGATAACGGATGCAGTAGTTTGATGAGCTGGGGCAGCGCAACAGCAGGAACCGAACTCGACGGAAAATCGGCAATAACCCGTCATCTCGACTGGAACGATCAGCCGGTAATTATCCGCAATCAGGTGATGGTGATTCATTTCCCTTCGGAACCCGACGAACAAAACTGGGCACTCATCGGCTTTGCAGGTCAGATTTCGGTACTTTCGGGCTTTAACCAGTCGGGGTTGGCCGTTATGCAGCACATGCTTTCGGATGTGTATGCCGGGGCTGAACTCAACAAGGCTTACGAACCCGTTTGGTTTAGTCTGCGTAAGGCTATCGAGATGAAAGACTACAATAACGATGGTCAGAACAATGCGCTCGACGTGAACGACGTGGTGCAGGCGAACATCTTTGGCTATGCCGACAGCTATATTATCACTGCCCTCGCTCCATCGACCTGTGGCGATGATAACAAAATTGCCACCATCATCGAAGTAGCTCCTGCCATACCCTTTATTTCGATACGCAACACCGAATATCCCGATCTGATTCCCGACAAGAACCTGTATGCAGCCAATTATGCGATTTCGCGCAATGATGCCGTACACACATGCACCCGTTATAATGCAGTGAGAAACAACATGGGTGATGGCACTGCAATTGGTGCTCACGAACAGTGGCAAATAATGCTCGATTACAGCAGTTCCTGTGCTTTTGGAGGTGGTGGCAACATTCAGTTCATGCAATTTGTACCCGAAAACAATTTCTTTAAACTGGCTTACCATACCAGCAGCGGCACACAGGCTTGCGAAAACACTTCGGTGGTGTATAGCACCAGCGATTTATTTGACCTGAATTCAGCCATAACCCGCTTGCAGAAATCAAAAAAAATGAGTGTATCGCCCAATCCGTGCAACGCTGAACTTACGATTCTCCTGCCCGAATACAGTGAACCATTGGCATATACTGTAATCAGCAGCACGGGAAAGACGGTCTTCACGGGTATAGCAGAATCTGAAACAATTCAGTTGCAAATCGGCTGGTTACAACCCGGCTTATATAGTCTGATTACCGGCGATGGAAAAAACGCAGTAAGCTTCGTTAAACTATAGGATTCGCGCCGCAACATCCGCCATCTTTGCCACAATTGTGGAACTCTTCGTGCTTCACACAGGTGATGCCCCGTTGTTGCATGGCTTTGTTCTTGCTGATGGAGCCTTCGGGAAATTTTTTCTTTTTACCGAAAAAAATACCAATGCCCAGGGCCACAAAGGCAATGGCAATCAGCACAAGAGTTATCAAAAAAAGTTTTCCCATAATACAATTCATTCAGACTGTTTAACAGATAAAAGTACAATTTGTTGCGGAAAATTTGTACTGAAGGTGGAAAAGAGGCAAAATGATTAGGTAATTTAAAAATCTTGCAAAGTTTATGATTGTAATTGGTCAATTAACTGATTAACCTCTTCTTGCAGCAACGGCAAATGCTTCTGCACTACAGCCCAGATGTTTTCATCTGAAATACCATCGTATGCGTGAATTATTTGATTTCGCAACCCTACTATTTTATTTGCATTTTTGATTGGAAATTGGGGATCTGCTTTCAATATTCTGTTTACCGCTTCGCCTATTATTTCTAAATTTCTTTCAATGGCCCTCTTTAAAATCAGGTTAGTCGAGTAAACGGTAAATTCTTTGGGATTTTCTAAAAAGAAGTTGTCTATTTCTTCAATAGCGTATTTAATGTCAAACAGCCATTTTTGAATTCTCTCTTCCATAGAGCAATATTTTATTTTTTTCGATAGACCTTATTAATATCGGATTTTTTAATGTTTGAATCTCTATTAGATCAACCTCCCTCGAAAAAAGCTTTTGTAAGTCAGTTTTAAAATCTAGGTAATTATCAAAATATTCCAATGGGTCAACACTTTCGAAGCGAACTAAAAAATCAATATCACTTTTTTCGGTAAAATTTCCTTCCGAAACTGAACCAAAGACATATAAAACCGAAACATGATATGCTTCACATAGCTTTCTTAATGATTCGATATGCTGCTCTATGATTTTCATCTTAACAAAGATACAAAATAAAACGAAACCCATGCAACCATTTTAACACTTTCGTAGTTTTACACCTAGTGAAATAAATTCATTGAAGCACGTAACATTAATTTGCATCAGGTGGACATTAATCGAAATATTATATTTAATCTGCTCATTAAATCTTAAATTTGTATATTTGTAAATAAGCCTATATTATGAAATTCATTTCCATTTTGTTTCCGATTTGTGTCTTTGCAGGCATGGGTTCTTCGTTCGGGCAGTCAATTATTACCGGACAGGTGAGTCAAAACGATATTTACACCAACATTGAACCCGACAGCACCATTCAGGCTGCTGCGGTGCATTTATCGACATTGCAAGGCACAATCGACATTGATGTTGATGGCAACGGGGTTATGGACTTCCGTTTTTATGCCAGTGGTGGCGGAGGTCTGGGAGGTGGTTCAACAGCCTGCACGATTACACCATTACAAGCCGAAAACATGATTTTAAGTCATCCTGAAACTTCGCTGGGTTATCCGGGCACGCAATATTTTACGGTTGCCGTTGCCGACACCCTGGATGCCGGGTTCGAGATTTCGGACGCCAGCATTTTTACGACCGGTGGCGCCTATTTCTGGTCATCAAACTATGGAGCATCAGCAGGTGCTACGGTAACTACCTGGACGAACACCGGTGAACATTACATCGGCTTCAGGATAAAACCGGTTACCGACACCCTGTATGGATGGATACGGGTTGAAGTTACTACTACGGGCGTCAACAACTTCACTCTGAAAGACTTTGCATGCAATATAAACGACCATGCCGGAATTTCAGCAGGACAGGTGACAAAAATTTGTATTTACCCCAACCCCAGCAACGACTACATCGAAGTAAAACTTCCTGAAAAAATGGCTTCCTCTACCCTTTCGGTCTATAATGTTTTAGGGAACTGTCTTCTTAAAACACAGGCAAGTGGAACTTATGCCCGTATTGATATTCAATCGCTGGCGGCAGGAAGCTATCTTTTAGTTGTACAATCGGGTGGGGAA
>JAKQPY010000004.1:0-1176 GCA_029564465.1 Bacteroidota bacterium
CATCAACGATAACTTGAGATACCCGCAGCTTGCGTTGGAAAACGGCATATCCGGCCGTGTTATTTGTACCTTTGTTATCGATGGACGCGGAAAGGTTTCTGATATTCAGGTAATCCGCTCGGTTGACCCCAACCTCGACCGCGAAGCCACAAGGGTAATCAGCATGATGCCCGACTGGAAACCCGGAAAACAAAGGGGAAAACCCGTACGTGTACGTTATACTCTGCCTATAATCTTCAAATTACAGTAGTAGATTACACACCTATCGAAGATAAATAACACACAAAATACATAGGTTTCCCTTTGATGTATTTTGTGTGTTATTTTTTACTTTATAAAAACATGAAAAGTATTCAGGAAATCAGAACATTAATACAAAATGGTATCCGGGAAATCGATTTTCCTGATCGGCCTTCGGGTTTATACGAACCGCTGAAATACGTCCTTTCGCTGGGCGGGAAACGTCTGAGGCCCCTGCTTTGCCTCTCGGCTTGCAACCTGTACAACGAAGAGGCCCTTTCAAAAGCGCTACCCTTGGCACTTGGCGTGGAACTTTTCCATAACTTTACGCTGATACACGACGACTTAATGGACCGCTCCCTAGTGAGACGAAACAAAGCTACCGTTCACACAAAATGGGACGAAAAAACGGCTGTCCTTTCGGGTGACGCCCTGCAAATTATGGCCTTTCAACAAATAGCATTGGCTCCAGAAGACAAACTCAAAGATTGCCTGGACCTGTTTAATCAAACAGCCAGAGAAGTGTGCGAAGGTCAGCAGCTGGACATGAACTTTGAAATGCTCGACAATGTCCGTAAAGAGGATTACATCGAAATGGTTCGGCTCAAAACGGCTGTTCTATTGGGGTGTAGCCTAAAACTGGGCGCCATTATAGGAGGAGCCCCCGACAACGAGGCTGATTTTCTTTACGACTTCGGTATTCACCTCGGCATAGCCTTTCAAATTAGAGACGACTTACTGGATGTGTACGGAGATCCGGATATTTTCGGTAAAGCCATAGGCGGTGACATTGTAAATAATAAAAAAACTTTTCTCTGGATACATTCCATTGAGACAGCCGACAATCATACACGCAGCCTCTTTTTGAATTGCATGAAGAGCAACTACATGGACAGGGAGGAAAAAATAAAAATGGTAACCCGTTTTTACAACCGG
>JAKQPY010000012.1:0-8815 GCA_029564465.1 Bacteroidota bacterium
TTTTCAAAATACCGATTACCTGCGTGCTAACAAAACGGTCTCCGTCATTAATTATTACATAATGTGCCAGTTGACAATACACTTCCTGATCGGGCTGGGCAGCCAGTTTAGCCTTTGCTTCGGATTCTGAACAGGCATCTCTTGCCATTATTCGCTGCAGGCGTAATTCGTCGGGGGCAGTTACTGCCAAAATCGAATTGAATTCGTGCGCAATATTCAGTCGGGGTAACAATGCGGTTTCAATCACACTGAATTGCGCCTCACAAGTGTCGCGCCACGAGAAGTAATCGTTCAGCACAACCGGATGTACAACACTGTCGACAAATGCCTGAGCTGCTTTATCTTTAAAAATCCTGTCTCTGAGAAAGGTTTTATTCAAGCCTTCGTTATGGTACAGCGAATCGCCAAAATAATCAATCAATGTGTTTCGCAACGCGTGGTCCGACTCCATCAGATTTCGCGCTCTGACATCGCTGTAATAAACGACAGCTCCCAATATTTCAAGAATATTGCAGACCACCGTTTTTCCGGCAGCAATTCCTCCGGTGAGAGCAAGGTGAACCATGCTATTTTTTTTCGATGATATAGCGGACTTCCTGACGTTGCAGTTTAACATCAGAAACCGCATCGGGCGATACACTGAGCTTTATTGGTATTATTCCGAGTTTTCCTTCGCTGTATTCGGCAACAACTTTAAAATCAGCAGCAGTAATTTTCTCGTAGTTTTCCATAGAAACCTTACAACTGAGTTCCACCTCTTCGGGAATAAACAACACCTTGGAATCGTCGGGGAAACCCGATGGAGTAATTGGAACCTGAAGCACTTTATCGACACATTTCTCAACAGCAATGGTAACCTGTACACTGCCAGGCTCAATGGTTACCTTATCGATTTTCTTTAAAGGAATTCTGCGTTGCACTGATGCGCTTACCATACCCAGTTTAATTTCTTCTGTTTCAACCGAGTCGATTTTCGCCAGATCGCGGCCATCGCCATAAATTACCACTGAATCGGGCATGAGCTTTAACTTACCCGACTGTTTAAAGTGGGCATCAACCACGTAATCGAGGTTCAGAGCAACAGGAACGACCTTTTGCGATGCTTTTACGGTTTTAAAAAACAAGGTATCGGGTTTAATCTCAATAAAAGTAACATCATTATCAAAGCGTTTCATCATAAACTCAACGAGTTTCGAACTGGCGCAAAACAAAGTGGTACGGTCATCAGGCAAACGGCTGAGCTTGTGTTCACTCAGGTCGATTACCACAGGAACCCGGCTAAACGTGTACTTATATTTCAATAAATTATATCCATGCCCTTTCACGGTAACCGATATTTCGTCGGGCAATTCTTTTACCGCAACACCTTTGTATGGAAGGTTTTCGAATTTAATTTTGAAATCAATATCGGTTACATATTCCTTTTCGAGGGCATTCAGAAACCACAGGGTAGCCGAAACGAGCACGAAAATCAGAAAAACCAGAAATTTTTTATTCCTGACAGCAGCTTTCAGATAACGATAAAGCTTCGAGTGAAACGGTATTTTATCGTCTTGAGGCAAAACTTATTTGCTTTGCGGAATCTCGCCGGGATTGCTGATAATGGCGTTTTTGTCAACACGGATTTTCACATCTTTATCAACTTCGAGAAGCACCGTTTGCTCATCAATTTCATGAATAAAGCCATGAATACCACCGGTTGTAATTACTTTATCACCCTTTTTTAAGCTTTCTCTGAATTTGCGGGCTTCTTTCTGACGTTTCATCTGTGGCCTGATCATGAAGAAATAAAAAACTGCGATAATGGCTACCAGAAAAAACATTGAACCCCAGGGACTGCCTTGTTGTCCACCGGCAGCGGGTTGACCCATTAAAAAAATTGACATCATTGTTTGCATTGTATTTATTGCTATTTGGTTATTACATCACATTTGATTCTGAGCTCCACCATATTCGGTTGGGTATTGGCTTCCACCTTAACGGTTTTTGATTGCTCTCCCTCGCGACCTGAACTATCGAAAATAACTTCGATACTTCCTTTTTCACCGGGCTTCACAGGTTCCCGTGTCCATTTTGGCGTGGTACACCCGCACGAGGCTTTCACCTCTTTGATAATAAGATTGCTACCACCGGTATTGGTGAACACAAAAATATGAGATACTTTTTCGCCCTGAACCAACGAACCAAAATTGAATTCTGTCTCTTTGAAGGTAAACTGTGGCAGCTTGCTCATATCGCCATTTCCTTCGGCAGTGTTCGGATTCTGAATATTGTATTCGTCAACTTTCGAGCTGCTGTTGCCGGAGCCACCATTGCAAGCGACTACTAAAAGAAGGATAACAAACAGATAGATAAGCTTTTTCATTGCTTGAATACTTTAAATTTTTTGCAAAGGTATTAAATTACTAAATATCACCAACCAATCCCCGTCCGGTTTTAACAATATTTCCGGATTGCTTCTGATCAAGATAAATTTTTTCGAGAATTCCATTCAGGAACATGCTGCTTTTTTCGGTGCTATAGAATTTCGATATTTCGATAAATTCATTGATAGTTACCCTAGCCGGAATGCCGGGCATCTCGAAAAACTCTGCCATGGCAAGGTGAAGCATCAATCTGTCAATTATGGCAATCCGGTCGAGTTCCCAGTTTTTAATATGCTTTTCGATGATTTCGTCGAAATCATTACCTCTGATAATGGCTGTTTTCAAGAGCTGATTGGCAAAATCGCGGTCGTCGTTGTTCTGGTAAACAGTTACCACATCGCTACTGGTATCGCTATCCGCTTTGATTGAACGTATATATCGAATAATAGCCGAAATTACAAATTCAAGGTCATCGTTCCAATAAATATTGTTTTCTTCGAGCATTTGTTCTATTTCGTTGTTCCCGGCAATGTCTTTATCGAGTATGTCGCATAGAATTTTACGCGATGCCTTGAGGCTTTCATCGTTCTCTGCAAGGAACTTCTCGAAATAGGGCGATTTGCGAAATTCCTGCCACAAGCGCTTCACACTGTCGTATTGCTCCATCCAGTTGAAACTGTTATTCGACCGGTAAGCTGCAAGTTGCTTGTTCACTTCCACTTTCTTAAGAATGCTGTTGCTAGCAAACAGGGTACTGGGGTTCAGGTCTTCGTCGCTGGGGAGCATTTTGTTCAGCGAATTGGTAATGCGCTCCTCTTCGATATCACGAAAAGCGAACAACAAACACAACAACGAGAAATACAAATCCAAGCATGAACTCACGCTTCGGTTTAATTCCTGAACAGCACTTTCGATGTCAATAGATTCACGTCCGTGATGCGCATAATAGATTTGCAGCACTTTAATTCGAAGTAAACGGCGACTTATCATAATTTTTAAAGAGCAATAGTGGCACAAAAATAAGCAAATAGAGGTACAATCAAAGCCTTTCGTCAAAATTTAAGATTATTTTTATAAATTGTAGCTTATACCCAAGTCAGTAAAAACATTAACCATAATTATTTGATATATTGTTAATTACAAAATATCACAGAACAAATTATACTGATTCAACCGACATGGATATTCTTCAAATTCGGTAAAAACATGATTTTTATTAGTAAAAACTTGCTTATTTAAAACTATTTACCTATTTTCGTACATTGAGGATAATGAATTTTGTTATGATGCAAGATTACGAGAATAAAGGGAAAGACGAAATCTATTCCAAAGCCATCAGGGCAGGAAAAAGAACCTATTTTTTCGACGTTAAGGAAACGAAAAAAGGTGATTATTACCTGACTGTTACCGAAAGTAAAAAGGTATTCGACCGCGAAGGCAATGCCCATTTCGAAAAACATAAAATCTTCCTGTACAAAGAAGACTTCGAGAAGTTTTCGGAAGCTTTACAAGAAAGTGTTGATTTTATATTTCAAAACAGCCCGGCCGAAATTGAACACGAAGGCCAGCAAGGCATCGATGTCAGTACCGACTCGTACAACGACCTGAGCTTTGATGACCTCGACAATGTAAAATAATTCTTTTATTGCTTTATGGTGCTATTAATAACTACACTCCGTCTTAGTATTTAAAAATCAATCCGTTAATTTTCATCAGTTCTTCGGCGTCCACATTGTCGAACTGGTTCAATCTGTCACTGTCGATGTCGAGTACACCCACAATTTCGCCAACTGCATTATATAGCGGCACCACAATTTCGGATTTTGATTTCGGGTTGCATGCAATGTGCCCCTCGAAACAATGTACATCGGCAACCACCACCGGTTTTTGTTGATTGATGCCAGCCCAGCATACACCGGTATCTTTTTTCAAATGCAAACATGCTACCGGACCCTGATACGGACCCACGATCAGTTCACCCCGGTCGAGCATGTAGTAGCCGGTCCAGAAAAAACCCGGCATCTTGTGATGCAGCAAAGCACATACAGTTGCCATACGCGCCGTTGGGTTCTGTGTTTTCATAATCAATTCGCTTAACTGATTGTAAATCCGTGTGTACCGTGTTTGTTTTTCCATTTTATTACACTTAATTTGTAAACAATTATACAGAATTTCTGTTGATTTTAAAGTAAATTAAAAACAAAAGAATTATGAAAACAATATTATTCAGTGTGTTGATAATCGCCTCGATGGGTTTATTTGCACAGACAACCGATTTTTATTCACTTAAAGCTACCGATATCGACGGTAACGAATTCAGTTTCGAAAGCCTGAAAGGCAAGAAAGTACTGATTGTTAACACCGCTTCGAAATGTGGGTTCACACCACAATACAAGGAACTTGAAGAGTTACATCAAAAATATGGGGACAAACTTGTTATCATCGGCTTTCCCGCTAATAATTTCATGAGTCAGGAACCCGGAACTGATGAGGAAATTGCTGAGTTTTGCCAGAAAAACTACGGGGTAAGCTTTAAGATGATGTCGAAGATTTCGGTGAAGGGCGACGATATGCACCCGGTGTATCAGTGGCTGACCAGTAAGGATAAAAACGGGAAGCTCGACTCGGAGGTAAGTTGGAATTTTCAGAAATATATGATTGACGATAAAGGTCAGCTGGTAGGCTATGCCAAACCCAAAGAAAAACCATTCGACAGTAAGATTATAGAATTTATTACAGAATAATTGATTTCAGCTGTTATTCTTTTTTCTTTTTCTTGAAGATACGCGATAAAAAACAAGTTCGTTTTTTATCGTTTTCTTTTTGTACTGAAATGCTATCAGCACTAACAATTCCCGTATCTTCGGGGGCTTCGTAAGAATACAACAGTTGCAGATGCATGATGTTTTCGTTATCGACAGCCAGACTTCCGATACGGAACTGCATGTTGTTGCGCGACACCTGACGAGAAAGACTGCCTTTCGAAACATCGGGGGTATTATCTACTGCTGTTGAATAGGTGTCGTTCATGAGTTCGAGCTGCGATTTGTAGTTCTTGGTTTTACGGATCATTCCGGTATAGAGGGCTTCGATAAATGCATTCCAAAGACCTTTCTCTAATTTCACATCCGATATAAATGCTTTCTGGTTCAGACTTTCCTTGTCGAGGCCTGTGTAGGTGTAATAATATCCTTTGGGCTTTACTTCGATGGTGTCGAAGTGTATTTCGAAGCTCATGCTGTTGTTTACATTTACGGCTTTAAACTGCGATTTGAGAGCGTTCTTTTTATCGGTTCCCTCGTAGCTCAGCATCAGGCTGCGAATGGTTTCGAGCGACCGGGTGTTGCTGATTTCGTAGTCCTGCCTGAAATATTCACCGCAAATACGGGCCGACACACCGGACTCTTCGGGATACCAGGCAATGAGTACAAGGGTTTCGCCATTATCGTTGGTTTCGCAATGAATCACATCGTAGCGCTGCTGTGTGCCATGCATCTGACTTTCGATTTTTGCCAGTTCCTGATAGGTTTCCTTCATGATGAAGCTGCGGTGTTCCTCCGATTTGGTTTCGAAATAATCGGAAGCATACGAAATTTTTGAATCGTGAAGCAGGGCGGCCACGCTAAGAGCCCTGTTGATGGCAATAGTACGTGCCAGCACAGTATCTTCCATGCGCGGTTCCGAAATTCCTACCGAATACACACATTGCTCCGACGAAAGCGGGAACGAAGTAAACCAGTCGGGAACGGCATAGTATTGTGCACTACCGGCCAGGGCTGCGGTTATAAAAATGAGAATCGTAAAAATATGTTTCATGTTGCGTATATTTGCAGACCATAAAAATACACTTTATGAAGCAATTTCCGAACCGAATTGAAATAATTACCCTGGGATGTTCAAAAAATCTGGTGGACTCGGAGCAGTTGCATTATCAGCTGGCACATGCCAGGTATGATACCGGGCACAATTCGGAGTTCGATGCTGCCGATATCGCCGTGGTAAATACCTGTGGATTTGTGAACGATGCCAAAGAAGAATCTATCGAAACCATTCTGAACCTCGTGGAGAAAAAGAACGCCGGAAAACTGCGAAAAATAATAGTATTCGGTTGTCTGGCTCAACGCTATATGGAAGAACTGCATCACGAACTTCCCGAAGTGGATACTTTCATCGGCAATTTCGACATGAAGGCGCTTCTTTCCGAACTCATGGTGAAACCTCCTTATTTGCCGGCACACCGCAGGGTTCTCGACAATCCCGGTCATTATGCTTACCTGAAAATTGCCGAGGGTTGCAACCGCAAATGCTCGTTTTGCGCAATTCCCGGTTTCAAAGGCAAATACATTTCGCGCAGCATCGACGATGTTTGTAACGAAGCTGCTAGTCTGGCTGCCAGCGGGGTAAAAGAACTGATGCTGATTGCGCAGGATACTTCATTTTATGGTTACGACAGGGCACGCCGCTATTTGTTGCCCGACCTGCTGAACGAACTGGTTACAATTCAAGGCATTGAATGGATAAGAATTCACTACCTCTACCCCAGTGCCGTTACCCGTCGTTTGATTGAGACTGTGGCGGAACACGAAAAAATCTGTAATTATTTCGACATTCCACTGCAACACATCAGCGATGAAGTGTTGCGAAATATGAAGCGCAATACTTCGAAAGCCGATATTGTAAAAATGATTACCGACATCAGGCATATTGTGCCTGATGCCTGCCTGCGCACTACATTTATTGTGGGCTTTCCGGGCGAAACAAGGAAGCAATTCAACGAGCTGCAGTCGTTTGTGCGCGGGATGCGTTTCGACCGTGTGGGAGCGTTCAGCTATTCGCACGAGGAAAATACTTATGGTGCAAGGCATTTTGCCGACACGGTAACTGCCCGCACCAAACTGGCGCGTCTCGATAGCCTGATGGCTGTGCAACAGCAGATTTCGCTGGAAAAAAATGCTGCAAAAGTCGGGAAAGTGGTTCCGGTTATGGTCGATGGTAACGAAAACGGGCTGTTTGTAGGGCGTACTGCCTCCGATTCGGTCGAAGTGGATAACACGGTCTGGATTGACCCCGGTAAAAATATTCAAGTGGGGCATGTGTATCCGGTGTATGTTTACGATAGTGCCGAATTCGACCTGTTCGGAAGAATTGTATAAGGGCTTTTAGGTGCTTACTGCTCTGCCATGTATTTGGCATCGATGTAAAGCATCTCTTCGAAGCTGATTCCGCGTTGCACGGCTTTATCGGCAACAGCCTGTTTCCACTTTGGATCAGCGAGAATGGCCTGTCGGAAGTTCTCGATACGCGCTTCGAGACCAAAGCCCTGCAATTCGTTGCATACCCTGTTGAAAAAGCCAAAGCCGAAGTTGTTGAGTCCGCCATCGGTTTGCATAACCACAATCACATCGCGCTTGAGTATTTCGGATTCGTAATTGATTTTGTCGGTAGTGCCGGCGGCTATATTCGTACCATCGTTGTAAATGCTGCTATTGTAGTAATAGAAATCGAGGTTTTTAAACATCACCGCAGGGATGCCGCTGTAGTACATATTCCAGTAGTAGCTGTCGCCGATTACGAGCACGTCGGGACGTAGTTTTTCGGTGCCCGAATAGCCAATTACCGGGTAAGCCATCGGATAGGTTTCGATGGGCAGCAGCAGGTTCATGATGTGGCCAATGTCGTAGTCGGTGCCTCGTTGCGTCACGTCGGTTTCGATATGGCTCACGTGCATTTCGGGCATGTCGATGTGGCGGATGGCCTCGATGCGCCTGATGATGGAATCGGCAGCGAGATACATGCCATAGTAGCTCCAGTGAATTCCGCATTTGGGGTAGAGCGGATAGGTGGCGGTATCTTTCATGGCACGGAACCATTGGTTCATGTCGATACAATGAATGCCCGCTTCGGTGCATTTTCGTGTAATCAGCTCGTAGTTGGTGGGGTTGATACGCGGGGTGTTGTAGGGCCAGGGCACATGCTCGGGAAAGAAGGTGGCCTTGCCGGGCGCCAGCACGAGCAGCATATCGACGTTGCGCTCGCGCAGCAGTTTCTGCGCTTTGGCAGCCTGCATCACCAGGGTGTCGATGGCTCCCTCACCGAGAAAATCATCACCATGATAGGCTTCGAGGTAGTTGTTTTCGAAGAGGTAGCCGTGCCTGCCGATTACAATTTTAGCCGCCGTGGTTTTGCGGAAGAGGCTGTAGTCGAGCTGGTTGTTGACACGCACAAAGAACGAACGCAGACCGAAGTTCTCGTTGTAGTATGTGCTGAGGCTATCCTGACAGGAACCCGTAAACCACTGTTTTACGCCAATCGAAGGTTTTTGGGCAGGCACCCAGGCGCCCTGCAGCGGTGTAAGCCTGAACATGTGAAAGTATTCCTGCGCCAGGGGAACGAACAGGAGCAGGATGAGCACTCCGAATAGTATGTTTAGTTTTTTGTTCATGCAAGGC
>JAKQPY010000017.1:0-22657 GCA_029564465.1 Bacteroidota bacterium
TGGAATATGATCCAATCTGAAATGTTTGGTTTTGCCTGATAAACCCAGCATTGCCCCCGATACTTCACGCAACGAGGTACATTTGGCAAATGCACAAAACAGCATACTTATCAAGTGGTCTTTTGTTTTAAACCTCTTTACGTAGTAGTCTGATTGCGCTTCCTTAGCAGCATCTACAATAATTTTTGAATCAATGAGTGAAATTAGCTGTCCGAAAACGGAGGTTCCAAAAAAATATGTATTTTTATCCATTGTAGAAAAGTTTTTGGCGAAACAAAACTACAAAAAACGAAGAAGCCAGACTTATGCGCTGGCTTCTTTAAAAAGTTTTTATCGGACAACAGTGAACAAAAAACAATATCCCAAACCAACATCGGTAAACCAGAAAAAGTGGGAAGAATTGCATGTAACATAAACTCAATAAAACTTACAGAATCACCTGATTTTTGCGAAATTGCCAAAGCATTGTAATAAGCTTGCTGATTTTCGAAAACTACCGTTTCAACCGGCAACCAGGCAAATAATTTGTCACACAGCGCATTTGATAATGCTTGTCACTTTACCGCAGTAATTTTCCAGTTTTTAATCACCGATTTACCATCGATAAATTGAAACAGTTCTCCTTCGACACATATTTTTTTGTTCAGGTACTTTTTGTCCCAGGTGCTCACCCCATCAAGATAAAAGGCTTCTGAGTCAGCAAAATCCCAAACAAACAATGCCCTGCCATCGCTCATAATGGCACTACCTTCGAAAGTTCTCATGCCGGATTCAGTGACGTAACCTATTTCGGTGATGAGCCAAATATCATTCTTGTTACTTACTGTCCCATAAATTGCCGGCAGATAGCTTGTTGTGCTTTTCTCACCCGAATTTGCAAAACTAATCAGGTATGTGTTTCCGGTTTGTACTTTCTCGTATTCTTTCGAAGCGATTATCCCGAATTGGATTGTTTCGTTAAAATCGGCTGCATTACCCTCCACAATCCTATCGACAGTGGCTTGATAGATAACACCCCAGCCTACCGGCAACATACTGCTGATGGTAAGCTGCAATTTCACAGAATCCTTATTTTGCTTATCAGGACAATTCTTTCCGCTGCACGACGAAAATACAGCCATAGTGACAAGGGTTAAGAGCATCAGCGTCCGATTCATATTACAAGGTTTGCTATTGTTAAAACTCAGTTTTCAATATTACTACATTTTTTCAATTACTTCTGATTTTAACCAATTAAAATGTTCCTTTCAGTTTAACTCTAGTTTCAATCGCATTTGTATTTCTTAGTATTCCAAAGTAAAACGATACAAAGCTTTTGCCTATGAAGTTTTCACAAACTTTTTAGTAATAAGACCCATATTCAATGCTTTGGTTTTCTCCAAATTTAGGACTTTGCATGAGATATCTCCTATCATGGTTTTCTGGTCAAAATTTTCAATATTACATCTGCCACTATTTCCATTTTCGAAAATCCAAAAAGCTTTCTTCCCAAATCTTTTAGCGATGCTCCAATATGATAAACCTGTTTTTCGTCAATAATCAAAAATCGGTCGTGAGCATTTTTGTAAACGTGAATTTCAATAGGCGGATATTGTTTGTTATGTTTTTCGAGGTCTGTTTTAAGTGATGCAGTTAAATTTGCTGTGTAAATTGTAGCTGTTACAGATTCTTTTCTTTTAAGAAACAGATTAAGAACCGATTCATCGATGTAATTATCAATTAAAATTAATGAATTTTCAGCCGATTTAATAAGTTCAGATACAAAGACCCATGCATCGAAAATTTGCCCGTTAAAAAAAATCCCCTGCTTAGGACTATTACTTTTATCTTCGAGGGCATTTAAAATATGGTCAATCTTTAAGTCGGTTTGCAATTGTTTTTGTTCCACATTTTCAATTCGTTGAAAAATCGAGGCGTTATGAATCATAAATTTTCGCATTTCAACAAAAGCCCTTATAACATTTAAGCTTACATTAACAGCAATTTTACTTTTTAATACCGCACTAAGCATTGACACACCTTGTTCTGTAAAAACATAAGGTAGTTTTCTTCGTCCACCATGTTCTGAACTTGAAATCACAAATTGTGATATCAAGATGTTTTCGAATTCTTTTTGCGATAGTTGGAACATAAAATCAATAGGGAAACGATCAAAATTCCTTTTCACAGCCTGATTAAGAACTCTTGTTTCGACCTGATACATCTCAGCCAAATCGCTGTCCAATATAACTTGCACACCACGAATTGTAAAAATCCTATTTTGGATGTTATTTGAAGTTAATATTGATTTCCCAGATGACATAAAGCATTAATTAACACACTTTTATTATTTCCTTCAAAAATAACAAAAATATTTTTCCTTCAACATGGGCAAGGCATTACAATTTAATACAATTTCATCCGAGTACTCTTCGAGTGACTCGGTTGGAGATGAAAACAAGCATCAAGTGCATCAGCTTGTTTTACGGTACTGCCACACACCCACGGCCATCACCAGGCTGCCCAGTACGCCCAGCGAAATAAGTTCGATTGCAATGTCGCCGAGGCCCGAACCCTTGAGCAGAATCATGCGGATGCCTTTCATGAAATAATACACCGGATTGATGCGGTTTACCTCCTGTGCCCAGTGTGGCATACTTTCGACCGAAGTAAAAATGCCACTCATCAACACAAACAGCAGGAAGAAAAAGAACAGGGTAAACATTACCTGCTGCTGGGTGCGGGCAAAATCGGTAACCAAAATACCCAGTCCAATGGCGGTAAACAAATACACGCTGGCCAGCACAAACAAGGTCAGCACCGAACCGGCAAAAGGCAGGTGGAACAGCCACATACCAATACCAATTCCCAGTGCCAGATCGAAAAGACCAATAACCCAGAACGGCAGTATTTTACCGATGAGAAACTGGAACTTACCCACCGGGCTAACATTGATTTGTTCGATGGTTCCCATTTCTTTTTCGCGTATCAGGTTGAGTGCCGTGAGGAAGCAGCCAATCATGGTTACAAGGATGGTAAGGATTCCGGGCAGCATGAAATGCTTAAAATTTAAGGTTTCGTTGTAGAGGTAACGGGGCTTCACATCAATTTTTGCAAGCGAAACCGACGGTGGCAACACCACAGGGCCTGCCGAACGTCGAATGGCTGACCCGATAATTTTCTCGGCATAAATGCCAATCAACCCGGCGCTCTGCCCGTCTATAGCGTTGATATTCATTTGTATGCTTGCCGGTAAACCGGCCTGCACATCGTGTTGAAACCCGCGGGGGATAATAATCACGGCTTTGCTGCGGTCGTATTTCAGTTCATCGGCAACATACGCAGCGGAATATTCACCGGCTTTCAGTCCGAAAAACGGCGAGGCATCGAAATGCGAGACTATTTCGTGCGACAATGTGGAATTGTCATAATCGACAATGGCAACCGGTGCATTTTTCAGCTCAAGGGTGGCTGCATACACCAGCACAAGGGTCTGAATGAGTGGCAGCACAAAAATGATGGGCAACATGGTGCGGTTCCTGAATATCTGCCGGAACTCCTTCTGCAATATGGTGATTATAATACGCATTATTCGAGCCTCGATTTGAATTTTTTAACACTCATCCCCAGAAAAAACAAGGTCATTGAAAACAATACCAGTGTGGGTTTCCAGATTTCGGCCATGCCCCCACCCTTAAGCATAATCATTTTAATAATCTCCAGGAAATATTTTGCCGGAACAATCACACTGAGCCACTGCAGCACAATTGGCATATTTTCGATGGGGAAAATAAATCCCGAAAGCAGCAGCGTGGGCAACATGAGTACAAACATCGAAATAAACATGGCCATCATCTGATTTTTCACCACACTGCTGATAAAAATACCGATACTCAGGGCGAGTAAAATAAAGAGCAGGGCTTCGGCAAACAGAAGTACCACACTACCGTGGATAGGAACGCCAAAAACCAGATTTCCGATGGCAATTACAGAGCAGGCATTCACCACCGAAATAAGTATATAGGGTGTGACCTTACCGAAAACAATCTGCCAGCGGTTGAGTGGTGATACAAGCAGTACTTCCATGGTGCCGGTCTCCTTCTCGCGAACAATCGAAATGGAACTCATCATGGCGGTAATCAGCATGAGGATGAGCGCCATGGTGCCAGGAACAAACATATAGGCCGACTTCAGATTTTCGTTGTACCACATTCGGGTTTCCACTGTGGGCTGAATTTGTTCGCCGCCGGTGTTGTTGGTTTCGGCCAGAAACTTCACAATCATCGCAGTAGTGTAACTGCTTACCAGATTGGCCATATTGGGATCGGAAGCATCGAGCAGTAACTGCACCGAAGCGCCTTTTGGGGAATACAGCTTTTTACCAAAGTCCGATTCAATTACAATGACTTCTTTAACTACCGCACGGCGGAATAATTCTTCGGCAGCATCATAGGTATGTACCATTTCGACCACCTCAAAGTCCTTCGACGCATCGATGCGGTTGATTAATTCGGCAGCCTTTCCACTACCCGAGAAATCGAGTACTGCAACCTTCACATCCTGAATCTCGTTTTTTATGACAAACCCAAAAATTAAAATCTGAAACACAGGAATGGCAAAAAGTATCATCATGGTGCGGATATCGCGGAAAATGTGCGTAAACTCTTTCAGTAAAAAACCGGCAAATCGTTTCATACAGCCTCCTTTCGTACCAGTTTCAAAAACACATCCTCAACCTTTGCCACACCAAAGCTTTCTTTCAGGTTAGCCGGTGTATCGAGCGCATCAATTCGCCCGTCTACCATAATAGTAACCCGGTCGCAATACTCGGCCTCATCCATGTAGTGTGTGGTTACAAACACTGTTATGCCCGAAGCAGCCGCCCGGTTAATCATATCCCAGAACTGACGCCGTGTTACCGGGTCAACCCCACTGGTCGGTTCATCGAGAAAAACCACCTGCGGACGATGGAACACAGCCACCGAAAAAGCCAGTTTCTGCCGCCACCCGAGGGGTAAATCGGCAATGAGCTTGTTACCGAGGTGTGTAATCTGCAGTTCCTCAAGAAGTTCTTCGGTGCGATTTTCGATATAATTGCGGCGAAGTCCGTAGATGCCCGCAAAAAAACGAATGTTTTCGCGAATACTCAGGTCTTCGTACAGCGAAAATTTCTGACTCATATAGCCGATATTTCGCTTTATTAAATTTCGCTGACGGTACACATCGTAACCGGCAACCGTAATTGAACCTGAACTGGGAACCGACAGTCCGCACAATATTTTTATGGCAGTGGTTTTTCCGGCTCCGTTGGCACCGAGGAAACCAAAGATTTCGCCCTTATACACTTCGAAATTCAGATTATCGTTGGCCACGAAATTTCCGAATTTCTTTACCATGTTTTCCACTTGTATTATTACTTCTCTTTCCATGCTCAGGTAGTCATCAGTTTTAAGAAAACATCCTCGATTTGGGCAGGACATGCAGTTATGGTAAAATCGCTGATTCCATCCGCGCGCAGCCATTGCGAAATTTCTGAATCGGAAGGACCTCCTGCAGGCAGCGACACATGAATTTCTTTACCGAAAGCATGTACCGAACCCACACCGGGCATATTGGCGAGCAATTCTTTGCACCGGAATGCTTCGTTGGCAACCACTGCCACCAGCCGATTATCGTAAAGGGCGGTAATTTCTGCAGTGCTTCCATGAGCCAGTATGCTGCCATGCTGCATCAGGGCAACGCGGTCGCATTTGCCGGCATCGTCCATGTAAGGTGTCGAAACGATGATGGTGAGCTGTTGTTGCTGCAATCGTTTGAGCATTTCCCAGAATTCCTTGCGCGAAACGGCATCAACACCCGTGGTTGGCTCGTCGAGAATCAGAATCTCAGGCTTATGAATCAGGGCACAGCATAAGGCCAGTTTCTGCTTCATACCACCCGACAGTTTACCTGCTCTGCGGTTTTTAAAAGGCTCAATCTGGACGTAAATATCTCTGATAAGGTGGTAATTTTCGTGTATTGTGGTTCCGAAAACGGTAGCAAAGAATTTCAGATTTTCTTCCACCGTAAGGTCCTGATACAGCGAAAACTGACCGGGCATATATCCCAGAATTCTACGCAATTTTCTGAAGTCGGCAACCACATCGAGGCCACCCATCGAAACCCTGCCGTTATCGGGCAGCAGCAGACTGGCCATGATGCGCATCAGGGTGGTTTTTCCGGCACCGTCGGGACCGATAAGACCGAAAAATTCGTTTTTCCCGACCGTAAAACTCAGGTTTTTCAAAGCCTCGGTAACGTCCTGCGGTTTCGGCACCGCCCTGGCTTTTATGCGTGCCAGTGGCGATGTACCTTTAGCCTTAAAATAGCTTTTCGATACCCCCTGTATTTCGATGTAGGCCATACGAAATTATTTATTGAAGTTCACTTCGCCGGGCATGCCAATTTTGATGGCTCCCGTGTTGGGAACCGAAATTTTTACGGCATACACCAGATTAACGCGCTCGTCGTGGGTCTGAATAATTTTAGGTGTAAACTCAGCCTCGCTGCTTATCCAAGCAACACTGCCTTTGCATGTCTGTTTTTCACCCTCAGTTTTATCGAAGAGAACTTCCACCGATTGCCCCAGCGTAATATCGTCGAGTTGGACCGCACTCACATAGGCACGCAGCGTCATCACTCCCAGATTGGCCATTTCGAGAACGGTTTTGCCCTGAACAGCCATTTCGTAAGCCTCCATATATTTTTCGAGAATCACTCCATCAGCGGGTGCGATCATCACAGCCCTGCGTATTTGTTCCTCGATGATGGCTATCTGGGTATCGAGTACATCGAGTTCGGCAAACACACCGGCATTCTGCGATTTGAGGCTTTCGATCTGTTTACGGCTTACATTTACCTGAGCGGTAATATCATCGTATTGCTTTTGTGTGGCTACTTTATCGCCCAATAATTTCTCGATGCGTTTCTGCTCGTGAAGCAGGCTGGTTAGCTGCTCATCGGCCACAGCCACCTGATTGATGATGTTATCGAATTTTACCCGGACAGCAGTCTTCTGCACCTGTAACTGACGGCGCTGCAATGCCAGAATCGAAGTGTCGATTACAGCCAGTGTATCACCCTGTTTCACCTGCTGCCCGGCAGCCACATTCATGCTGACAATTTTACCCGACACCTCAGCCGAAAGCACGGTTGATTCAGCTTCAAAATTTCCGTAGGCGTCCGCTTTCCCATTGTCGGAACCGCATGCCACGAGCAGCATGGCAACTGCTATTGCTATAAATCCCAGAGTTTTCATTTTATTTAGTTTTTATACATGATTCCTTGTAAAAGATTGTATTTAACGGCAGCCTCCGACAGCATTATCCGGTGGAGTTCAAAGTTGCTGCGCGCAGCCTGTTCCTCGTTGAGTGCATTCAGGTATTCCGATGTTGTAATGGTTCCGTTGTCGAGTTTCGAGGCACTTGCCACACTGATATTGTGTTTGAGGCTGATGATTTCCTCATCCTTTTCGAGAAGCTTTTCGCACTTTTCGATACGCTGCAACTGCGCATCGAGCAATGCTTTCTGCTGATAGTTAAGTTGCTCGATCTGGGTATCAACAATTCGTTGCTGAACCTGAATCTGCTGCTTATCGGCCCGTGTTTTACCCCAGTCGAAAGGTGTCCACACCAGACGGGCTCCTACTATAAGGAAAGGTTCAAAATCGTTGGAAAGCATATTGAGGCCCGGGCGACCATAACCCATTTGTCCGAAAGCATAAATTTTAGGCATCAATACCGTATTCAGAAGTTTTTCGTTTCCGGCAAGCTGATTTTTCATGGCAGTCAGATAAATTTCGTCACAGGTTTTCGATTCGGGCAGCGGAACCACATCGGGCGAAGGCAGGGTAAACGACACCGATTCACCCACCGGATTGCCCAGGTATTGCGACAACATCATGCGCAAGGCCGCTATCTCGTAGTCGAGTTCAATAATTTTCTGATCGACCACCAGCTTTTCGGCATTCAGGGCATCGATAGCATCGGGCAGCACAACACCCGAATTTACCGCTTTTTCCAGATCTTCGATTTTAAGAAGCAACTGCCATTTTTTCACAGTCAACACCTCCTGCTGGCTCTGTAGTTTCAAAATCGAAAAGTACACATCGACCAACTGCTCTTTAAAACGAAATAAATCGCGGCGAACTTTTTCCTGCTCACTGATCACCGTGGCCTGTTCGACTCCAAGTAAGGCTTTACTGCTACCACCATCCCAGATGGTCTGCCTCACATCGAGACTTATTTTATACTGATCTTTCGACATATCGGTCAATGGCGAAGTAAGCATCGGTAAATCAATGTCTATGTTGGTAACCTCGTTTTGCCAGGTTGCCTGAGCATTCAGGGTCATCGACGGATACCATGCGGTTTTTACAGATTTTGATTTTACACTAAGTTGTTCGTCGTAGAGCACAAACAACTTTGACGAAGGATGCAGGCGTTCGGCCACAATCAGGCAGGAGTCGAGACTGAGAATTCCGGTTTGCGAAAACAGACAACTGCCGTGCAAAACAATCAATAATATAACGGGTAGTTTTCTCATGATTTTTTAACGGTTTTTAAAACAAATTCGGGAACCACCGATTTTCGTTCTTCGATGATGGCGGCATATTGTTCATTGGTTAAATCGAGTAACATCATAATCATACTCTTTCCAACAATTGGGAATATCAACATCGAAACAATATGAATCATCAGGTGAAGGGCGCTGCCGGTTTCGATTTCGTCCTTTTCGATGGCCTCATGTATCAATAATTTCATCATGGTAAAACGCGATTTTAGCTTCAGGTCGTTCATGGTGTTTTCGATAAGCTGCGGATGCAACCTGATTTCGGTCAACAGGAAAAGCGGCAGACCGGGTCGTTGGATCAGAAACGATATATACGCCTCGCTAAATCGCCTTAACTTCTCTTCGAACGGAAGTTGCGCGGTAAAAACCATGCTGATATTTTCGAACATTGCCGAGACTGTGTCAGCAAAAAACCTTTTAAACAGCTGCTCCTTACTCCGGTAATAATAGTGCAGCAATGCTTTGTTGATGCCGGCCCTATCGGCAATTTCCTGCATACGTGCACCATCGTAACCCTTTTCAAGAAACACATCAACCGCAGCAGTATATATACGCTGCTCTGTGCTATCAAGGTTTTCAGAGGATTGATGAACTTTAACCATTTTGTTTAACCATTTGTTTTAACCAACTGGTCAAAAATAAATTCATTTTTTTAAACCACCAAATATTTTTATTATTTTCTTTGATTTTTTGAGTGACACATATTGTTAATTACTTTTCATTCAAATGTTTTAGCAGATAATTTTTTATTAATATTTTCGTTACTTCAAAATTGAAGATGAAGTTAAACAGAAAAATATTGTTTTGCCTGACTTTACTGAGTTTAGTAATCATAGCTCCCGTAAGCGTTTCTGCTCAGGAAAAGAGGTTAAAAAAAGCTGAAGAGACCTTTGAAGCCGGCGAGTATTTCAAAGCGCTTGAGATGTATCAGGCGGTGTTGAAAAAAGTAAAAGACCGCAGGGCTAAGATGGATATTTACTTTCAGATTGGTGAGTGTTATTTTTACATCAACAATTTTAAAAAGGCACGTACCAATTACCGTAAAGCGGTAAAAGGCGAAAAAGCAGTTGATGCTTACTATAAGTTAGGATTAACGTCGAAGCTTTCGGGCGACTACGAAACTGCCATTGGAGAGTTTAAGCAGGCCCTGGCCATCGACCCGGGCGATACACTGGCAATGCAGGGTGTTGAGTCGTGCGAGCTAGCGATACAATGGGTTGAGGAGCGGTCGCGCTTCAATGCTGACAAGTTTAAGTACACCAATTCGAAGGAAAACGATTTCTGCCCCTCGGTAGTTGAAAAAGACGGTTACGATCACCTCTATTTTTCGTCGATGCGCAAAGAATCGAAAGGAAAAAAGACCAGTACCATTACCGGTGAAAAGTTTTCCGATTTATTTGTCATTAAACTCGATAAACAAGACAAATGGAGTGAGGCCGAAGCGCTCGATTCGCTGAATACCGAGTTTGACGAAGGCTCTTCTCATCTGGCTAACGACGGACGTGATCTGTATTACACATCCTGCAAGAAAGAAAAAGGCAAAAAACTGGGATGTCAGATTTTCAAAGCCACCAAAGTCGATGGCATCTGGATGAATCCCGAAAGAGTCAACATACTTGCCGACAGTATTTCGTTCGGACATCCAGCCCTATCGCCTGATGGCAACACCTTGTATTTCTCCTCGCGCAAAGACGGAGGATTTGGTGGGGCCGATTTGTGGTACTGCGAAAAAGAAGGTTCCGATTGGGGAAAACCCAAAAATATGGGGCAGCAAATTAATACCAAAGGTGATGAACTGTTTCCTTTTGTCAGGGCTGATGGTGTACTATATTTCAGCAGCGACAGGCACCCGACCATGGGAGGACTTGATATTTTTAAAGCCTACAAAGACGAAAACAAAAAATGGGTGGTTGTTAATTTGAAACCTCCGTTCAACAGCAATGGAAACGACTTTGGAATTTACTACTATGCCGACAAAGACAAGGGCTATTTCACAACCGACCGTCGCGGTTCAAAAAAAGAAGACATATACTATTTCGAAAAGCCTCCGGTTGTTTTTGCATTTACCGGTGTTGTTAAAGACCTCGATTCGAAAAAAATGCTTGATTCGGCAGTGGTAATCCTCTACGGCAGCGATGGCTCGATGTTTTCCGACACCACCAGCCTTGCCGAAGAGGGTAAATTCAATTTTAAACTGAAAGGCAAAACCGATTATGTTTTTGTGGTTACAAAAAATGGGTATTTCAATGGGAAAGGCCGTTTAAGCACCGATACCCTCGACTTCGATTACACATTCGAGCGGGAAGTAATGCTCGAAACCACCAATAAAACATTCGAAATTCCCAATATTGAGTTTGAATTTGGTAAATGGACGCTTGCCGAAACTTCGAAATCGAACCTGAATCAGGTAATCCGCCTGATGCAGGACAATCCGAATCTGGTAATTGAACTTTCGGCACACACCGATATGGTGGGAACCGAAGAATCGAATCTCGAACTCAGCAATAAACGTATCGAATCGGTGCGTCAGTATCTTGTTGAAAACGGAATACCTGCCGGTAGAATGAAAGGAGTCGGGTATGGAGAATCGAAACCCAAAGTTATCAGACGATACGATGCCAACTATCCATGGTTGCAGGTGGGAACCGTGTTGGACGAAACCTATATTATGTCGCTCGACAAAGAGCAACAGGCCGTTGCCAACCAAATGAACCGGCGCATTGAATTCAAGGTTATTGGTAATAATTATATTCCCGATCTGGATTAAGATGGTATGATTTTGGATATTCACCGACCATAATGTTTTTTTTTGAAAATGTTCTGAATATGAGAATGAAAGTTTTTTTGATTATTACAGTCGCAGTACTAGCCGGTGCAAGTATTCCCGCAAGGGCACAGGTTAAAAACGGATATCACGACAAGCTGGCAGCCTTGTACGAAGCAGGCCAGTATCAGGATTGCGCCTTTAAGGCAGAAAGGATGTTGCTGAAAGAAAAATATAAAAGCGACCCGGAAGTGCTTCTTTACATTGCTATTTCGTACAACAAGATTTATTTGATGACCAAGGCCGATGAGACGATTATCACCGAAGATCCCGAATATGCCAAGGCTTATGATAACGCGTTGAAATATGCCATCGATGCAAAAAAACGCGACCGTAAGGGGGGTGAATTTTTCCCTGACAACAACGAGCTGCTCGAAGAAATTGTGTACTCCGGATTACCCATTGCCGATCAATACCTACTGGAAAAGCGGTATTCCAAGGCTCAGTCGCTCTTTCGCAAGTTCTTAAGGCTCGTCGACAACAAACATATAACATTCATTAAAGGCGTTCTCGATTTATACGGTCTCGATAAGGTTGCTGCCAACGAAGCGTTTACCGAGTTTTTTACAGCGTTAAATTCGAATAGTATCCCCAAAAACGAGAACACTGAATATCTGATGCAAAAAGGATTTGTGATGTATTATGACTTTCTGATTGCAGAAGATTCAGCGTATCTTGCCGATAGTGCCAAATTCATTCTTCGTCAGGGACTGAAACTGTTTCCCGACGATTATGAAATCAACCAGCGCCTCTTTCCGCAAAACAAGGCAAACTGATGATTGGAATAATTGGTGGTACTGGATTGGAGCAACCCGGATTCCTGAACTTTGATTCAGAAACCGTTGCGGAAACCGAATTCGGAAAACCTTCATCAGCAATTAAGCATGCGGTATTTGAAGGCAGAAAAATTGCCTTTATCTCACGCCATGGCTCGCATCACGAAATTACACCCACCGGGGTAAATAACCGTGCCAACATAGCAGCCCTCAAAAACGCAGGATGCAGTTGCATAATTGCTACAACTGCCTGCGGAAGCCTCAGGCACGAAATCGGGCGCGGAGATTTTATTGTACCTGATCAGTTTATCGATTTTACCCGTTTGCGCAAACTCAGTTTCTTCGATAGTTTCGAAAATATTGGCATGCAGCATACCCCCATGGCCAACCCATTCAGCGAAAGCCTGCGGCAACAGTTACAGGCGGCAGCACAGCATTTCGGGTATCGCTGCCACGATAAAGCCACCGTGATTACTATCGAAGGTCCGCGCTTTTCGACCTTTGCCGAGTCGCAGATGTTCCGGCAGTGGGGCGCCGACATCATTAATATGAGTACTGCACCCGAAACAATCCTTGCCAATGAAGCTGGTATTCCGTACGCAGTGCTGGCCCTTTCGACCGATTACGATTGTTGGAAAACCGACGAAAAACCCGTCAGACTCGAAGAGGTAATTGCCACATTCAGGAGCAATATTCCCAAAACCATTCAGGTATTGTCGGAATTTATCAGAAATTACCATGACTGCGGCCAATAATTGGAAGATGGCCGACGGAAAACTTATTTCTGCCGGCTCAGGTGAAATAACATCAACCGATGGCATAGCCTACGAAGTTATCCGCATTATCGACGGCAAACCACTATTCTTGCACGACCACATCCTACGCATGTCCAACTCGCTCAATAAACCGGAATTGGCCAATTGGTACATGCAAATTCTTCAGATAAAAATCATTGAATTGATTGATGCCATTGCGCTAAGCAATGGAAATCTAAGAATTGACGCAAGCCATGTAAACAATTTTCATTACCAGATACAACAAATTCCACATCATTATCCCGGCGATGGCGAATATGTGCATGGCGTACGTGTTGCCCTGCTGCATGCCGAAAGATCACGGCCCGGTCAAAAAATCTGGAATCAGCAACTCCGCAATCAGGCCAACGAAATGATATCGGCACAGGGCGTTCGCGAAGTGCTTCTCGTAAATCGTAACAACGAAATAACCGAAGGCAGCCGCTCGAATGTGTTCTTTATTTCGGGAAATAATGTGGTAAGTGCTCCGTTAAGTCAGGTGCTCGAGGGTATTACCCGAAAACATGTGATTCGGGCCATCGAAAAAACTTCGACCGGACGGTTTGCCGAAAGCAAAATACCTATCGACAAATTGAACCAATACGAGGCAGCTTTTCTAACCGGCACCTCACTGAAAATTTTACCCATCTGTAAAGTCGGTGATAGCGGGTTTAATCCACAAAACTCCTTGCTCGCTGAACTGATGGTGATTTTTGAGGACATATTAATGAACAATCTAAACGCCACCAGACCATGAATACATTCTCGATAAAACTTTTAATAATCAGCTTGCTGGTTCCGGGCTTTTTGTTTGCTCAGGGACATTGGAACCGTCACGAAACCAGCGATGGCATCGTTGTGCAATATCAGGCTGATACCGTTAAAAATCTGTATAAAGTACGCATCGAATCGGTTACCAAAACCGATATGAAAGTGATTTACAACCGCCTGTTGGCCATCGATAAGTATCCTGAACTGGTCAGCTACTGCTTAATGGCAAAAATTATCAGTAAAAAATCTGAAAACGATATTATTTACACAACAATTACCGACACCCCTTTCCCGCTTAAAGACCGTGAGGTTGTTGTCGAAATGAAATCAAACGTCAGCGAAAACGAAATAAACATTGTGGTAGCCAGTGTTGAAGGCGTATTGGCTCCCAACCCCAAATACGACCGGGTAAACGACTATCTCGCTGCATGGATTATCAAAAAAACGCCGGCAGGTACATCGGTTAAAATGACAATGCAACTCACGATACCCGGGTTTGTTCCTGAATGGATTAAAGAGCAGGTAATTTTTAAAGGCCCTCTCGAAAGTTACATTAACTACACAAAACAATAAGCGTTGAACACAAACTGTTCATGCAGCGAGGAGCATTGCCATTCATCCCATGAAAGGAAGCCTTCCATAATCAGAAGGATTTTAATCTTTCCGTTTCTGATGTTGGTTAAATTCTACCAGCATGTAATTTCGCCCGTGTTGCCCGGAACATGCCGCCACTACCCTACCTGCTCCTATTATGCCATCGAGGCATTGCAAAAACATGGAGCCATTAAGGGATTCATTCTGTCGGTATGGAGAATATTGCGCTGCAATCCATGGGGAACACATGGCTGCGATCCGGTTCCCGAAAAATTCAGGTTTGTCAGGCAAAAAGACATTGATGCTGAAGCTGAAAAAGCTGATGAAAATCAACAGACCACAAGACAATAAGAATTATGGAAATCCCGTTTTGCGTATGTTATTAAAAAATACCCAAATGCGACAAATGGTTCCTGCTTTGTTCATATCTGTGCTGGCCTTTATTTCGGGTTGTAAAAACGACGACGACATCTATTTTAATGCCCCCGATACCACCGGGCTGGATATTATTCTTGTTATAGGCCAGTCGAACACACACTACGGGCTCGGGTATGATGCAAACCGCGATGCCGGCGAAGACGGTATATGGCAATTGGGACGCTTTGGTGTGAATAATTACCGTATAATTGCTGCAGCAGAACCATTGGAGCACTACACCATGCAAAAAGGATATATTGGATTTGCGCTCACTTTTGCTCAGCTTTATAAGTTGAATTTTCTGGAAGATAAACGCGAAATACTGATAATTCCCTGTGCTATGGGAGGTAGTGGTTTTATGAACGATTACTGGAATCCGGGTGATGCGCTGTTCAACGATGCTGTGGAGCGGACAAACTATGTGCTCGAAAACTATAAAGGGTCACGGCTGGTTGCCATACTCTGGCATCAGGGCGAAGCCGACGAGAATAACGAAAACTATCAGCAGCAGCTCGACACAATGATCAATCACTTGCGCTTATCAATAGTAAACAACCAGGAGGCCACTCCCTTCATTTTGGGGGGCATGGTTCCTTACTGGACCGATAAAAAAGAAAGCAGAAAACAGATAAACCGTATAATTGAACAAACTCCCGAACGAATACCGGCAACAGGCTATGCCGATCCGCGCAAACCGTTTGTCATCGAGAAACCCGATAACAGCCTGAACGAAATTCACTTCGATGCAGAAGGCCAGCGTGAACTGGGACAACGCTATTTTGCAATATACTCGGACATGGTTTCAGCAAAATAAAAATCCGGGGATAAAAAAATTGCTTTCCCCATACAACCTTTACCCGAATTATTAATACTATATTTGTAAACAAGCAAATCTATAACACCATGAAAAACAACATCCTTATTATTGTACTTCTGGTTTTAACATGCCAGATGGCGGTTTCGCAAACCCAGGTATCACCCAAAATTTCGGAGGTAACGGTTTTTTCGACTGCAGCCGAAATAAAATCGAGTGCACAACTCACCCTTAATCAGGGACTAACCACCATTGTTTGTTCCGATATTTCGGGAAATATGGTTATGAACAGTTTAAAACTGAATCCGGGCGAAGGAATCGAAATTACCGGCTTCAGTGTTGAGAGCTATGAGCTTCAGCCTGAAAAATTAATTCCGGGATACAAACAAATGGTGGATTCCATTGCCTTGCTGAACGGAAATCTCAACTTACTGAAAAACCGACTCGACAGTTATACCATCGAACGTAACCTCTTGCTTTCGAATCAGGAAATCGGTGGGGATCAGAACGGGGTAACCATGATTGAACTCAAGAATATCGCCGATTTCTACCGTGAAAGAATCCTGTCGGTGAACAATGAGATTACGAAAATATTGGATGACATAAAAAAAATTGAAGAAAAGATTTCGGACATCAATATCAGAATCTCCGTCGAGATGTACAAATACCAGACATCGCGGAAACGCGTTATCATTGACGTAAACTGCGCAGCTGCAACCAAAGGCGAAATAGAACTCCGCTACCTGGTAGGTCGTTGCGGATGGGCTGCCAACTACGATTTGATTGCTGAAGAAATCAATAAGCCTGTAAAACTGAAATACAATGCCAATGTGCTCAACAATTCCGGTATCGACTGGAGCAACGTGCAGCTGATTCTATCGACACTCGACCCGCTGCGCGGCGCATCGGCACCTGTTCTTACGCCATTCTACCTGAGCTATGCCGGCGACTATTACTATAATAACTACAGCGAACAGCAGCGTTATGCTCAATCAACCAATGCATGGGCTGTTGATGGTAACGCCCCGGGAAGCGGAGAAATAATTGATCCGACGCAAGCCTACGAAAACATTACTGTATCGGAGCTTTCGACCGAATTCAGAATAGAACGAAAATATACCATTCCCTCCGACCAAAAACCATTCAAAATCGATATCACAGAATATGACCTTCCGGCTGAATATAAATATGTTACTATTCCAAAGATGGAAACCAAAGCCTATTTGCTGGCGCGCATCACCGGCTGGGAAAAGTACGACCTGATTGATGGCGAAATGAACGTGTATTATGCCAACTCCTACATTGGTGTTTCGCGGCTGAATACCAATACCGTGAACGACACCCTGGACCTTTCGCTCGGGCGTGATAATAAAATAATGATTACCCGGATTAAAATGGAAAACTACAGCAGCAAAACCCTGCTCGGAACCAACCGCAAAGAATCGTACGCTTACGAAATTGTGGTAAAGAACAACCGTAATCTTCCGGTTAAAATCGAAATTATCGATCAGGTACCTGTTAGTCAGGAAAGCGAAATCGAAGTAGGTGTCGAAAATATTTCGGGTGCAGAATACAACAATACCACGGGTTTACTTAAATGGAATACCGAACTGCAACCCGGAGTAACGCAAAAATATACACTCGCCTATTGGGTGAAATATCCTAAAAGCAAACCGGTACAGATGACCCGTAAGCGGTCGGTATCGGCACCTAAATTTTAAGCCTGCACAAGATTTTGATTTCTGCGTAATATTCGCATCTGCAAATAAACCATAATTATTGTCACCAGGGCAGCCAGGAAGTCAGCTACAGGAAAGGCTGCCCAAATGCCATTCAGCGAAAAGAAAAGTGGTAGTATCAGTACCATCGGTATCAGAAAAATTATCTGACGAACCAGGGCTAGAAACAAGGATTGTATGGGTTTCCCCAATGCCTGATAGAGTCCGCTGCCGATAATCTGAAGTCCGAGCACCGGAAAGGCAATGATTACAATACGCAAGGCCGGTGAGCCCATGTCGATAAGTGCCTGGTCGGTGGTAAACACCGAAATCAGTTCGCGACTCCATATCAGCATCAGCACCATAGCCACTACCGACAAAAGGGTGGTGAAAATATTGGCAAACTTTATGGCCTCCAGTACACGCGAGATATTTCGTGCCCCATAATTATATCCCACAATCGGCATAAAACCCTGATTAATTCCAAATATGGGCATATAGGTAAACATCAGCAGGCGGAAAATAATTCCGAAAGCAGCAATTGCAATGCTACCGCTGTAGAGATACAGCACATGAAACAGGGCAATGCTCATCAAAGAATTGCTGATATGACGTGCAAACGAAGACGCTCCAAGGGCAAGGGTTTCGCGCACGATGCCACGGTCGAAGGGTTTAAGAAACGAAAATCCGTGCAAACTCAAAACCCTGTGCTTACTGCCGTAGTAATACCACACCGATAAACAGCCGGCCAACATCTGGCTAATAACAGTGGCAATAGCAGCTCCGGCAACTCCCCAGTGAAACACAAAAATAAATATGGGGTCGATAATGACATTTAGAATGGCAGCTCCGGCCTGGACAAACATCACGAAGCGGGCATTACCTTCGGCCCTGATGGCACTCATATTTACGTTGATGATGTTCATAAAAAAACACCCTGCCAAACAAATCGAACTATAATCGTGGGCATAAGGCAAAATCTCGTGGTTGGCTCCAAAAACAAGCAAGAGCGGATCGAGAAAAAAAGCTGCGAGGCCAATGGTTACAATATTTACGATAAGAACCAGCTTAAAAATATTATTGAGTACCTGCTCTGCCCTGAAGTTTTCGCGGGCACCCAATGCCCTCGAAATAATGGAACTGCCCCCGATGCCTATTGCCAGCCCAAAATTGGTTACAGTCATTAAAAAAGGCAGCGAAACCGATACCCCGGCGAGCGCCAGGCTACCTACCCCCCTGCCCACAAAAATCGTATCTGCAAGATTATACAGGGTGATAGCCATCATTCCCAGCACCGAAGGCAACGAAAGCGAAAACAAAAGTTTTCCCACATTGGCGGTTCCCAACCTATCGCTACGGTACTGCGGGTTTGTATCCATTTTTAATAATTCACCGGCAATGTTACTAATTTATTGTTGTAACCCGCCAGGTGTTGATTAGTTTTTAATGGCCGGGTGATGGCAGACATGGATTTATGCATGTTTACGCCCACAGGACTTTACCCCTGGTCCAGTTCTCGTTTGCAACGAGGACTTATTTATTTGGTGCATTTCTAATGCACTGCAATTAACGCATTATAAATGCTTAGCATAAATGCGACCTCGTTGCAAACGAGGTCGAGATGTGCGAATGGATCGGCAGGTCTTTATATGCCTAAACATATAATTAAATTATTTTGAATCCAACTATATCTAATTGCATATAATTGTGTATATTTGCAGATAATTATATTCATAAGCATATAATGAAAACACTGGCAGAATTTGTAAAAGAGCGCCGCAAGGAGGTTAAACTAACGCAAAGCGAGTTTGCTGAACGCGCAGGTGTTGCCCTGACCCTGATTCGGAAAATAGAACAAGGTAAAACCAACATGAATCTCGACAAGGTGAACCTGGTGCTGCAAATGTTCGGACACGAACTGGCACCGGTTAGCAGTAAAGAGCTTAAGAAATGAGACAGGGACAAGTTTTTTATAAAGAAATCCCGGCGGGTATCCTGACCGAAACCGACGACGGCGAATATGTATTTCGATACGATGCTGAATACGTAAATACGCATCCGGATGATTTCATCACATTCACCATGCCCGTATCACAATGGGCTTATACATCGCCGCGATTGTTTCCATTTTTCGAAGGACTTATTCCCGAAGGATGGTTGCTCGATATTGCAGCCTCGAACTGGAAAATTAATAAAAGCGACCGCATGGGTTTGTTGCTGGCCTGTTGCCAGAATTGCATCGGGGCTGTTAGTGTGAAACCAATAACTGCAGGAGGTAGCGATGGTGAATAAATGTTTGTATTGCTACGAGCCTGTTGAGAATGGACTCAGCTATCATAAAAACTGCTCTATGGAGTTTTTTGGGACACCTGTAGCTCCCAACATCGAGTATTCGTTGAGTCAGATGGATGAGTTGGCAAAGAATGTTGTGGAACGCAGTGTTTCGGTGCCCGGAGTTCAGGCAAAACTATCCTTGTCGTTAGTCAGAAAAACAAAAGAAACAGCAGATAAGCGTTTGACGATTGTTGGTGCATTGGGCGGACAGTATATTTTTAAACCCCCTTCGGAACACTATTGCGAAATGCCACAAAACGAACACCTCAGCATGCGAATTGCACGAAGTTTTGGTATCAGGGTAGTTCCTTCGTCGTTAATCCGTTTGGCATCGGGCGAATTGTCGTATATAACCAAACGAATCGACCGCAGCGATTCCTGCGAAAAGATACACATGATAGATATGTTTCAGATTACCGAAGCCAACGATAAATATAAAAGCTCGATGGAGAAAATCGGGAAGGCCATTGGAGAATATTCAGTCAATACCTTGCTCGATAAAGTGTTTTACTTCGAATTGGTTCTTTTCTCGTTTTTGACAGGGAACAACGACATGCACCTCAAAAACTTTTCGTTAATCAAAAGTTCTTCGGGCTGGATGCTCTCACCGGCTTACGATTTATTAAATGTTGCCATAGTATTGCCCGACGATAAAGAAGAGCTTGCCCTTCCGATGAGAGGACGAAAAAAACGATTTACACGAAACGATTTTGAGCAATTCGGAACCGATTTGGGGCTTACTGATAAACAAATTCAAAGCATCTTTCGCAGGATGATTAAAAAGAAAGCCCATGCATTTAGTTTAATCGATATCTCATTCCACTCCGATGAAATGAAAATGGCTTACAAATCGGTGATGGAAACAAAGTACCATCAATTGGAGATGATGTAATGCAATCCTGTGCCTGCATAAAAACCTTGCGAAAAAGCCCCTCATCGAACGCCAACAACCCAAATATTTGTATCTTAGCATGGTGAATTTGTTTTTCATCTATAATGGGTGATGCAGTAGAAAAATTCACGAAAATGTAAGCCGATGAAGCTGTTCAGTATAGCGGTATTCCTTCTCCTGTGCATGGAAACTTATGCACAGGAGAAGTTTAATAATGTGTATTACGACACGGATGGGAATATATCCAATACAGTTATTCCAGTTGATGATGGTTTTGTAGTATTGACGGGAACGTCGGTGAATGGAGGACGGGGGATAGGTTTTTCAATGATAAATCATTCGGGAACACTACTATATAAGAACAGTTATAAACTGGAAAACTATGAATGCTATGAGGCCTATTACAACTGTTTAAAATACAGCGATACAGGGAATTACTATTATATGTGTGGTACTGCGGTAGAGAACAACACGAGTGAAATAGTGCCCTTTTTAGTATTATTAGATGACAATCTCGACACCCTGAGCTTCAATCAGATTGAAATAGATTCTGTTTATGGAGTTTACGATGTAATCCAATATAATGATTCAATATTTGCAATTGCAGCGGAAAATATCTTACCCGATGATTATGAAATGGGCTTGTTACTTTATAATATAAATGACCCTACACACACAATTAAAACTGGCTATGGCGTCGATGGAATCATATCAAACGAAGTTGGTACAGAAATCATCAAGACTCATGACAACAAACTGCTTTTGGGTGGTTTTACCTTCGGGTTCAGCACGTCCACCTACAAGCAGGACTGGTACTTAGTAAAAACCGACAGTATGGGGAATATGCTCTGGGAGCGGTATTATGGCAATCCGTCGGAGAACGACGGAAGAATAATGGCCATGCTTGAGGCGCAAGATAGCACCTACGTACTAGCCGGGGGACAAGCTATCTGCAACTGGAGCATGGATCCAATTTTGGAAGCCTGCCTTCGCAAGGTGGACACGGCAGGAAACTTAGTGTGGGAGCGGTTTTACCGAACATTGATGTACAGGGAATCAGCAGAACAAATGTGGTATTCCGATACATATATTGTTGATATAACTGAATTGCCTGATAAAAATTTAATAAGTCTATTGGAGTTCCAAAAGCAATTAGGAAGCCGGAGATTAATGTTGATGAAAACGACCCTGGCTGGAAATATACTATGGACAAAGAGGCTTGAAGTTTATAATACCTCTGGATCTTTCTATCCATCGTCGCTTAAGTCAACCGATGACAGCGGTTTTATTATAAACGGATACGGAGAAATTAGTACAGGTCAACAATTTTATTTAATTAAAACAGATTCTCTTGGTTGTGAGGGAGCTATTTACCAATCACCGCCACCCGAAAACATAGAGTGCGTCAATCTGCCGGATACAATATTTTGCGGGATACCTAATAATTTCAAGTTGCGCGTACAGGGTAAATCGGCGCCTTATACGATAGAGTTTAGCACAGGCGAAATAATAGAAGACTTGTATTATCCGCCAATATTTATACCCGAATCTCAGGGTACAGGATTTTTCTCGGTACATGTAGGAACAAATACTTATTACCATACCTACAATTCAGCTACGTTATATTCGGAAATCCCATCGGATGATAAAATAGAAATGCCTTTCAGTATTACGGTCCCGTATAATTACGAAGGGCCGGAGTTAAGTGTCACTATTACCAACGGATATGGCGAAACATATCAGATAGTGTTGCCTGTTTATGTCGATTGCAATGTAAGTTCAGAACCACTAAACGAAACAGCCGCCATTCAGGTTTACCCGAACCCTGCAACTGATTACTTGCAAATAGAGTTGCCTGATGAAAACGAGACCTCGTTTGTGAAAATACTCAACCTGCAGGGACAAACCGTGTTGGTGCAGCCATTGCAATCACGAACAACCCGGTTAGACATCAGCGACCTGGCCACTGGAACCTACCTGGTGAGGTTATACTATGGCCACCGGATAGAGAATGTAAGGATGGAGAAACAATGAAAATGAAAAGATGCAGGCATTAGAACAAAATACCCAATGGGTTTGTGAAAGCAGGAGAAAGGCTCCGAGTCCCGAAGCGGTGACTCGGAGCGGGGTGAAA
>JAKQPY010000038.1:0-2393 GCA_029564465.1 Bacteroidota bacterium
AGTTATGGAACAATCGCTGAACAATAAAAAGAAAGGCGGATATATAAAGACCGAAAAATACGATGCCGAAAAAATAGAACAGATCGGTGGTCATTATCGCGAAATTATAAGCCTTCTGGGTGAAGATCCTACCCGCGAAGGACTTGAAAAAACACCCTTGCGTGTTGCCAAGGCCATGCAGTTTATGTTGCAGGGTTACAACATGGATCCCGAAGCAATATTAAATTCCGCAAAATTTCACGAAGATTACCATCAGATGGTGATTGTGAAGGATATTGAAATTTACAGTTTGTGCGAGCACCACCTGGTTCCGTTTTTTGGCAAGGCCCATGTAGCCTATATTCCGAATCATTACATAACCGGTCTGAGTAAAATTGCACGTGTGGTGGAAGCCTATTCGCGCCGCCTGCAGGTTCAGGAAAGACTTACAACACAAATTAAGGAATGCATTCAGAACACCCTGAATCCACTGGGTGTTGCAGTGGTTATCGAAGCCCGGCACCTGTGTATGCAGATGCGGGGAGTTCAAAAGCAAAATTCTGTAACCACAACCAGCGACTTCGTCGGTGCGTTCTGCAAAGAAGCCACACGCAAAGAATTTTTGCACCTCATTTCTTCGAAATTAAGCTAAACCAAACAACAAACATATTATGAAAGCTTACGTTTTCCCCGGACAAGGGGCACAGTTTCCCGGTATGGGAAAAGATTTGTTCGACAACAGCAGCACGATTGCCGCATTATTTCATAAAGCCAACGAAATTGTCGGTTTCAATCTCACCGAAATTATGTTTCAGGGAACACCCGAAGAACTGAAGCAAACCAAAGTTACCCAGCCGGCTATTTTTACCCATTCGGTGTTGCTTGCCATTGCCAATGGTAACAATTTTACTCCCGACATGGTGGCCGGTCATTCTTTGGGAGAGTTCAGTGCCCTGACTGCTGCGGGTGCACTGAGTTTTGAAGATGGTCTGAGTCTGGTTCTGAAACGTGCGCTGGCCATGCAAAAGGCATGCGAAGCCGCTGCATCAACCATGGCTGCTGTGCTTAACGCCGACGATGCATTGATAGCCGAAATTTGTCAGTCGGTTGACGATATCGTGGTACCGGCGAACTTTAATTCTCCGGGTCAGGTGGTTATTTCGGGAACCATCCGTGGCATCGACCTGGCTATCGAAAAGCTGACAGCAGCGGGTGTGCGCAAGGTGATTAAACTTCCGGTAGGAGGTGCTTTTCACTCTCCGGTGATGGAGCCGGCCCGCGAAGAACTGGCTGCTGCCATTGAGAACACCAAATTTGCAGCACCCCGCTGCCCGGTATATCAGAACGTGGATGCCACACCCCACACCAACCCCGTTGAAATAAAACAAAACCTGATCTTACAGCTCACCAGCCCCGTACTTTGGACTCAAACCGTGAAGAATATGGTAGCCGATGGTGCTGATATGTTTATTGAATCGGGACCCGGAACGGTGCTGCAGGGACTGGTGAAGAAAATTGCACCTGAAGTAAATGCAGCCAGTATTGGCAATTAGTTGCTAATTCGTTTGTTATAGCTTTTTTGCCTTTCGGAGTTTTCACCCGTCACCGAGCCGGTCACCGAGCCGGTCACCGAGCGGAGTCGAGGTGCCCGGCGAGATAAGCATTCTTCTCTGGCTGAATTTTTAGAACCTTCTCGGGGTAGCAGCTTTCTTTAGTACGACGAAAAGCCCCTTCTGTATTCTGTCTCCTGTCTTCTGAATTCCCCAATTTAATAACACTTCATGCGTAGTATCGTTTCTCTCCAACTCATTCCACCATTCAATCAACAATATTCCGTATGTACCGCCTGTATTTGTCATTGTATCGCATGTTTTTTCTTTTGTATCGACCAATTTTGCCATTGTATCACATGATTTTGCCATTGTATCGCGTGTTTTTCTTATTGTATCGACTGTTTTAGCCATTGTATCGTCTGATTTTCCCATTGTATCGTCCGTCATTGCCATTGTATCGCCCTTCATTGCCATTGTAACGCCCTTCATCGCCATTGTATCGCCCGTCATTGCCAACTGTTTTGCAATCATTGCCAATTGCTTAGCAATCATTGCCGTTTGCTTGGCAATCATCGCCAATGTTTCGCCATTCTTTGCCATTGTACTGGCAATCATTGCCATTGTTTTGCCTTACATTGCCATTGTACGACCGTTTTTTGTCATTGTATCGCCAATCCTTGCCGTTTGCTTTCCAATCATTGCCTGTTGCTTGGCCATCCTAACCTGTTGCTTCGTCATCCTTGCTTATTGTTTGGCCATCCTTGCCTGTTGTTTTGCAATCCTAACCTGTTGTTTTGCCTTCCTTGTCGGTTGCTTGGTCATCCTAACTTATTGTTTTGCCATCCTAACCGTTTGTCACCC
>JAKQPY010000045.1:0-1473 GCA_029564465.1 Bacteroidota bacterium
ACGTTCGATGATGATATTGCGCTGATAGATGATAAATATTTAATCACAACACAAAAAGAGGTTTGAAATGGCAATAGGCACGAAAACAATAAATCAAATAAGCCGAACGCTCGCAACGATACAAGGAACAGAAATGCTACCAGGGCGAGATGAAAATGGCGACTTTAAAGTTGAAATTACGAAAATTATCGACGAGGCAGCGGCACAAGCTGCCGCTGATGTAACATCGAATATATTAAACGAAACTATAATTAGTTACGCACAATTGACTGCAAAAATTATCAAAGATGGCAGCAGCGACAAAATTATAGTCCCAGCTTTTCGTGTCATTCTTGATGATACAATGTACTACAAATCGAATTCAACAACTCTCGATGTAAACGATATTGATGTCGGCGGTTCTTTTATTTTTGGCAGCGATTATTTTGTGTGGGCTGGCGTTCCTGCATCAGGACACGAGCCTGTTATCAAGTTGTCAACTTCGCCATCGTCACCGGCAGGTTTGACTAATCCGAAAATTATCGGCGGGTTTCACTATGGGAAAATCAGAAATTCAATCACCGCAAATGATGTTAGCGATGGCATTGTGCCGAATTCGTGCTGGGACATCAAACACATGCCGCGGTGCTATTTGCTCGGACTCGCAGACCCGGCGAATTATCAAATCGGCGGCATGGTTGAAGTTGTCCCCGGTTCGCTATGGGTTGATATATATTTAGTTTCGGATGGCGGTGGTAGTGGTTTCAATCGACGTGGTTTCTCGAAAATAAATCAAGTGCCGCTTTCTGGCACGGAAAACTTATGTTGGTATGACTTTGTAATACGCGCAAAAAATGTCGGCAAGCGATTGTTGAGCTACATGGAATGGACACAAGCGGCGATTGGAAGTCCGCAGGGGATAAATAATAGCAATGCAAACGGCTGGACGAAAACAACAAATACGGCCAGGGTGAAGACGGCAGCAACAGAAGCGGCTGACGCTGATGCAAACTATATTAATGGCTATAATACAAGTCTCTTGAATGTGCGTGATTGCGTTGGTAACCTATTTGAATGGCTCGCAGACGCAGCAGGACTTGGAACAACTGGATGGAGCAATAGCCTTGACGTTGGAGAGATGTCTGCTGATACTAACTTCGGCCAGCGTTACGGTACCATTACCTGTCTCATTGCTGGTGGGAACTGGTACAATGGCATCCTTGCTGGTTCGCGCGCCGTGTTCGCGGCCTACGGTCCGTGGTCTGTGGACACGAGCGTTGGCTCACGTTTTTGCTGCGAATCATTATAATGAAAATTAAAATAATGGAGATTGAAAATGGCTAACGAAGCATCGATACTCAATAATCCAACGAGCATACCCGAAGCGGTCTCGACTGGCTACCAGAGACAAAACACAAACATGGTTGCCGCACGAGTTGGCATGGATGAATCGGTTGTCGTCGGCGGTACCGGGAAGTGCACACTGAAAGTATC
>JAKQPY010000055.1:0-1875 GCA_029564465.1 Bacteroidota bacterium
CCCGATATGTTGTTGTTTTGTGCTTTCCAATTCGATGAAGAAGCAGCCAAAGACATTGACGAGCTTACGCCCGCCATTGCTGGCATGCAATTGCTCAAAGCACAAATGAATGCCGATATGCTAACCGACGATTTACGCAAAAAGCGTAGCAGCAACGAAAGTTTTTGGTTGGTTGGTCAGCCCGATGTTAAAGTGCATAAGCTCGATAAAGGCAAAGTACAAGTTGAAGTGATGGGCTTCGATTATTACAACCCAAAAACTGGAAATGTAGAAAGCGGAGGCAAAAAGAATATTGCCATGTGGATGCTCGATACCGATTACGATAACCGTTCGTTATTTCCCTCTCAGGTATTTTTCCCAATGGCAGGTGCTGGCGATGGTTGGGACAAGTTAGCTAAAAATCTGAAAGCAGAAATTGACGAAGAAAAAATTGAATCGTTCAAAGGTACACTATCGTTAGAGTTTGAGCCGGGCAATTGCATTGCGGTAAAAATTATTGACGACCGTGGAATTGAGAGTTTACGAGTAATAAACATGTAGGGCATTATGGCAGCAAGTATAGAAAAACTTATCATAAACAGCCCTCATGCAGAACCAACTCAATATTGGTTTTACGATAGGGAAAACCGTGATTTTTACATCAAAGAAGGTCGCCGTCCGGCAGGCTATGTAATGGCTACGCCCAATTCAAAAGCGTTTGACGACCCGGGTATTTTTGTAGAAATCGACACCGTAAATCAAATTCGACCACGAGTAAAAGCATGGCGTGAAGCCGGCTATCCCGGTGTTACTGGTATAACCAAGCGTCTTTTAGACCATTGGCAAGACCCCGAAGAACGCAAAGACCGACGTTTTTTCTTTTGCCAATTAGAAGCAATTGAAACATTAATTTGGCTAACCGAAGCACCAGCAGCCGAAAAAGTGGGCATTGATATAAAAGGCGATGGTGGCGAAATAGAACGATGGTGTAGCAAAATGGCAACGGGTTCGGGCAAAACCATTATCATGTCAATGATTATTGCTTGGAATTTCTTGAATAAAGTTACCAACCCAACCGATGCACGTTATAGTAAATATGCTTTGATTGTTGCGCCGGGCTTAACAGTAAAAAGCCGTTTACAGGTATTATTGCCAACCAATGAAGAAAACTATTACGAAGAATTTAATATTGTTCCAGCTTCATTGATGGACAAACTTCGTCAAGGGAAAATCATAATCCACAACTGGCATTCGTTGGCTTGGGACACGCAAGAAAAAATTGATTCGAAAATTGAAAAAGGGCAACTTCGTTCCGTTGACAAACGCCAACGCATTGAAATAAGTGGAGAAGCTTATGTGAAGCAAGTTTTGGGCGAAATGTCAAACGCCCGAAATATAATTGTTATAAACGATGAAGCTCATCATGCTTGGCGGGTAAACCCCGAAGCAGAAGGGAAATACCAACGCATTGGTTCAGATAAAGACAGCGCCGAAGAAGCAACTATTTGGATTGGCGGTTTGGATAGGATTCATAAGCAACGTGGAATTTTAAAATGTTTCGATTTATCGGCAACACCTTTTTCCCCTTCGGGTAAAAAGGCAGCCGAAGAATCGTTGTACTCTTGGATTGTTTCCGACTTTGGCTTGAACGATGCCATTGAGTCTGGTTTAGTAAAAACCCCTCGTGTGGTGGTTCGTGATGATAGCGAACGTACCAAAGAACTAAAATCAAGGCTTTATCATATTTACATGGACGATGAAGTAAAAGCCGACATCAACCGTAAAGCAGAAGAAACCGAGCCTTTGCCCGATTTGGTAATTAATGCTTACTATTTGCTTGGTAAAGATTGGTTAGAAGCCAAAAAAGATTGGGAAAAATCTGGTCATAAAGTGCCG
>JAKQPY010000061.1:0-3116 GCA_029564465.1 Bacteroidota bacterium
CCCTGTTATCATACAATGCAGATAATTCGATTTTGTCGGGCAAGAACCAATCATCGTAACCGAATGCAGTCAAATTGTTACAAGCATCTACTGCCTGTTGCCAGGTATATTCGTCGTTTAAATCTTTGGGCAATACCATATAGGTCTGATAATTTATTTCGACGGTGGGTATTTCCGAATTAGTAACGGGCTTTGATGTTGCGTTCGTTGCACTTTTGGCCGATGAGAGTTTGCCGGCCAACTCGTCTATTTTTTCAAAAAGGTCATTTTCGCCATTGGTCGTTTTCACATACTCCTGAAATTCGACCGATGCCGTGGTTACGTTTACCAGTTTGGCAGTAATAAAATAATTCGTCCCCATTTTTTGTATCATCGAAACGCACACGTAGTCGGCGCCCATTTGTTTGCCGAGTTCGCTGATCTTGCTGTCGTCAACCATACCTGAACTCTGATACTTGTTTTCTTCGAGCACTTTATTAATCAATGCCCGCTCCACCGGTTTATAATATGCCGATTTTGAAATACCGGTACTCAGCATTTCGCGCATAACATCTTTATAACCCGTATTGCTTTTATCTTCCGGGTCGAATACCGCTACTTTGCTTTGAGCCAGCGCACCGAGGGCAATGCTCAGGCCAATGAATATTAAACTAAGTTTTCGCATGTTACTTGATATACGTTAGAATTTGTTCCGATATTTTACTGACTATGTCGTTATATGCTTTAGTTGCTGCATCGTTGTAATCTTTGGCGCTCCCTCCTTTTTGCCTGATTTCATCGTGATAGACTTGCTGGCGGTTATACCGTTTTTCGAGACTTATCGTGGCATTAACGTAGGAATAAAACGTGTTGTACGCGTTGTTGTACTCTTCGGCTTTGGCATCTATTATAATCAGCCAGTCGGCCTGGGTGCTGTCGGCAACAAAGCTGCAGTTGTTTTCGGCCAATTGTGCTTTCAGCTTGTTTTCCAGCAAGGGGGTTGCAGTACCGAACAGTTGCGCATTGCACCGGATAAATATGCTGATTCCCTGTTCCAGATCGGCAAGAGCCTGCACCACGTTGTTGCGTAACGCCACGCTTTTCTGCATCTGCAAGCCACTGTCGTCAACATTCTTATCAATGGCGGTAAGCAAACCCTGGGCATATTCAATTTTGGCAAACAAGGGAATCGTCTTGTTGTATTCGGCTTCGGCTTTCAGGTTTTCGGCTTTTTCTTTGAACTGTGCGGCAGCGGCAATATAGCCCTCAATTTGCTGAATAAGCATGTTTATTTGTGCTTTATAGTAGCCAATTACTTCGTAGCGGTTTACATACGAAAAAGCATACACATAGTTGTTCTTCGCATCGTAGTAGCTATCTGTTTTGATACCATTTATGGTTGCATCGGTTTCGGCCCTTGTTTGCGTTTCGAATGTTTTTTGAATTGATTCGTTACTGCCGTATTCAACACTGCGCGAATAGGCATCCGACACCGTTTGTATGGTTGCAATAACATTCTTTGCCAGATAACCGGCAGCCAGGGTTTTAACACGTTCTTCGGCCTGAGCAACCGTTTCGTTGTTCGCTTTAACATCCTGTGCGAAACCTGTTAAGTAACTATCGGCAGGATAGTTGGTCTGCCGCCATGAAGATTCTACCCAGATTGGTGTGTTTTGAGAATAAGCCCTCATGGATAGCATAAGCACAGCCAATAGCAGCAAATATTTCGTTAAGCAAAAGTTTTTTTTCATCGAGTAAAATTAGATTTTAATGTCATTTAATATTTTTGACTTTCTAAATATGAATCAAGCGGTTTCTGAACATGAATAAAGACACATTTCTCTAATTAAGCTCCCAAACGATTAAAAATTCCAACTTGTTTTTCTATGCCCAAACTTATTCTCAATTTTCCACAAATCCAAGACAAAAAACAAATTATCTGATAGAAATTCAAAAATGTTTTTCAAACGCTGCTTACCGAGTTTTTTTTGCCCCATATTGGCTTACGATAATTTCGCCAACGTGAATTATGCCAAAACTGTCCATTCTTCTTTTGTTGAAAACGATTAATTTAGTCCACTCCGGCAGAAGCCTGGTTTAATTTCTCAATCACTCAAATGTATTCCGCACGTTGATTATTTCTCTGTAAAAACTATTTTTGTTTCATCAAACGCTGAAACCATGAAAACATCAAAGCTCTTTATACCCGCGCTTGCCATTATCTCGAATGCCCTCATTTTGTTTCTGGCCCTTATCAATAACCAAAACCTGAATGATGTGTTGTGGGTGTATTGGGCGCAGGGGATCATTATGACCGTTTTTAGTTATCGGAGGATAAAACGTCTGACCCGATACGATACCGAAGGCATCAAAACCAATCTGTCGGCAAACCCTAAACCCGAAGAACTGAAGAATCAAATGGCTGTGGTTTTGCTGATTGTGGTATTGTTTTTTCACTTTGTGTATGCGATGTTTTTGTTGATTCTGGGATCGGTTTCGCATCATGCTGCATCTACCTCATGTATTTCGTTTGTCTCAGGAGCGCTTATGTTTACGCTGTATCATTATTACCATAGTAAAAAGATTGAAGAAGCCGACAAAAACCGGATGGTATCGCTAAAGACCATTCCGCTGTATATTTTTCTGCGCCTGCTCCCCATTCATTTCACCCTGATGGCTATGGTATTTCTGCTTATTATATGTAACGGATGGCTGACACCAGCCCTTATATTCTTTGTAGTATTAAAGACCCTTATCGAAGCCAATCCCGATTATATTATCAATAAAGCCATGATTTTTCAGCAAAAGAAACAGCAAGCTCTTACGAATCAGGATAGACAAAGGGAGGAATAGAAAGCCGACCGGCCGGCATTTCATTTTTGGCATGCAACAAGCGTTTGTATTAAATTATAAATTCATACAAACTCATTTTCAGTCACTTTTCGTGTTTGAAATAATTTCGTAACTTTAACAACAAATTTTAAAACTATGAAAAGACGGTTCTACTGCAAATTTAGTGGAAAGTTTTAAATTTGGGACATGGATTTCACAAAAGATTTTTTCAATTTGTTGTTAGATTTTGGCGATGAGTGGGTCATAACCAATATTGAGAGCAACCACCGGACTCAAGAAGTATT
>JAKQPY010000087.1:0-5275 GCA_029564465.1 Bacteroidota bacterium
CGTTTGCCGGACGAACGCGAGAACAGAGTTATAATCCTGAACAGGCGCGGCGCCTTCAGGTTTTTTATCGAGCGTCAACCAGTCGAATTTTTTTTCAATCGGCAGGCGCTCGATTTTTTTTCTTATGAATACTATTTTATAACCAGGGGATTCGACACCGTTTTTCCGGTGCGTAAAATACGGCAGGCGGATGACGCGCTCCGGGTCAGATACGCTCTTATCGCCGTTCGCGTGGCGGACAAGCGCCTTACTATATTTTTTGAACGCTTCCCGCGCGGTACTCTCAAAGCAAAAATAAAGATGGTGATGATTTGCGTCGCGCGTACAAATTACGTCCGCGCGTTCTTTGGCCCACGACGGCAGCGGCGCGCCGTCAATGTCAACGACCATGTTTTTAATCGCTGATAATTTGCGGACGGTCGCGCGGGGATTGACGCCGACACAGGGGAAGGCGTCCGGGTATTCGGGGGACAGCGGCGCGTCAGGGAAAACGTACAGGTGATTTTCGGCGGGGCCGCCGGCGTCCTTTATAACGCGAATATTTATTTTTTCGCCGGGTGAAAAAAGAGCATTGAATAAATCCGCGTTTGTATATTTCATAATGCCGCCTTAGGGTATGAAAACGTGTCATATTTTAGATTTTTTATAACATCTTTTTTATATCTCTTATCACCGACAATAAATAAATATCGGTGTTTTCTTGGACGGTCGAGTAAATAAAAATCGTTTCCGTACTTTTCCCGCATTGCTTGCGCTCTGTTCTCGCATCCTCTAAATTCGTCGGCTACTGTTTGCCCGTGCAAATGTTCTTTCCCTTTTATTTTCCAATCTGTTCTTTTTGCGGACAGACCCGTGTAAATAAAATTTGTCGCTTGATAAACATAGCCTATATGGTTTTGACTACTATCTGCAAATGATACGATTATTTTATTTTTTGGCAGCATTTTTAAACTATTACCAACAAGAAAACTTGCTTCATTTTTCCGGTTGTATTTCAAGCACAGCCGATTTAATTCTAAAATATCGGCAATAAATTTATCCCCCGCAATTCCCCGGCGAAGTGTTGCGCTCGCGGGTGTACCATAAGTTACCACGCCACATAATTCATTTTCAATAAATAGACCAAACGCGTAGGAAATGGACGGCCATCGTTTAGCATAGTGTATTTGTAAAATATACTCGCTGCAATCGGCGCGACTTATTTTTTTTACCGACATTTCATTCACACCGTCCCCCTCACCGCTTCCGCGAGTTTTTTCTTTTCGTCGATTTTTTTACGCATCATTTTATCGACGCCCTTTTCAAAAAAGAAGTACACCCAACGGACGTTTTTTTCCTGTCCGATTCGGCGCGTCAGGGAAAACGTACAGGTGATTTTCGGCGGGACCGCCGGCGTCCTTTATAACGCGAATATTTATTTTTTCGCCGGGTGAAAAAAGTATGTTGAAAAGATCGGAGTTTGTATATTTCATTTTACCCGTCCCGTCTTTTTATATTCCGTCATTTTGCTACCAACTATTATTTTATTTGCCCATTCGCGCTGGAATCGTTTCCATTCCGTCGCGTCCGCGCGCCCCTCTGCTCTATTAAATAACATAGCCATCGGTAAAAGCCCTAAACGTAAAACGGACAATAACCGCTTTTTTGCTTTTTCGATCGTATCATTTTTATACCCGATTAAAACATACACAAAAAAATTTCGCCCGCTTCCCGAAATACCCGCCGCATTTAACATTTTAGAAGCGGCGACAAGCGGTTCAAAATCGTCAGGTGTATCGAACGCAAAATATGCACTTGACGGTTTCAATTCTGCCAAACGTGCCGCGATTTTCGGCGTCATTCGTGCGGCCTCTAATCCGCCGGTAAATTTAGGCCGCTCTGGTTGCCGTGCCAGCATATCAAAAACGGCGTTAATGTGTTTTTCGGAACACGCGAGCAAATTAGAATCAAGAATATTATAACCGTCTTTGATTTTCAATTCCCTGATTTTCCCTTCACGTTTTGGAACGGAGCAAAACCAGCAGCGATTTGGACATCCGCGCGAAGTCATAACGTAACCGTGTTTTACATACATACCCGGTATAAATTCGCCACCCGGATCGTCATAGGCGGGGCCGCCGACAAAAACACGTTTTGAAACGGCCCGCCACGCTTCGGCGAGTTTTTCTCCCCGCGCTTTATCCCACGTCCACGTCACCGAAACGCGGACCTCATCTGCGTCGTCAGACGCGCCCGGCTCGGCAAATCTCACATTTTCATCGTCAGGCGTCGCGTTCGTTTTTCGGGGAAATACTCGTATTATTTTCAAGCCGTCCCCCTCACCGCACCGCCTTGTCTGTTTCGCGCTCGACGATCACCTTGTTGATGCCACCCAAATATATGCGGTAGTAAACTCGCTCTGTCATGGACGGGCCTCCTGTAGTATTTCTTTTATGTTCTGTCCGGTAGCACGTTCGATGACCTGTTTACAGGCAAATTGATATAGTTCTATTCGTTCTTTAAGCCCTTCCAAAAATTCGTTTGTATTACACCCCTTTGATGCTGCCGCATATCTTGATAGTTCATACCCCTCTATAACTACGTCTTTCAGTTCCGGCGCGGCGGCGATAAGGCGGGCATCTGCTTCCGTTCTTACTCGCACGATGTTCCCGTCACCGTTCCGAACCGTATGGAACATTAACACAAAATCTTTTTCAACTTCCTGCCGTTCCAGCAGATACAACCACGGCCCCGGTGTGTGTTTCATTTCCCTGCCTCCTGTAATATTTGGTAGCACTCATCGCACCCACGGATGATATTTTTCAACATATCCCGCTCCGCCGTCCTCTGTGCGAGTAACGCCTCGCGCTGTGATAAGCGGGTTTCAAGCCAATCGTAATAATCGACATCATATCCAGAACACCCATTACACCCCTCTGCAATTGGTGTCCTCCCGGTTTCCTGTTTATATAGGTCTTCAAGGCTCATTTTATCGGTCATGGGGTTACCTCGAATAGTTTTAATTGGTTTTTATCTTCACGCTTGCAATCGCGTATTTTATCGACAAGCGGCTTGACCTGACACTCGCCATGCTCGTTAACCAGAATATTTAACGCGCCGCGTAACTTCTCCTGTCCCCTTATTTTGTCTGAACGTGTTCCAAAACCATACCATTGAGGATTTTTATCCATGCAAAACGGACAAGGTTTCATCTCCCCTCCTTCACCCGCGCAAGGGCGGACGTGTATTGCTCACCCGCATTTCCTACAAGCCGCGCAATTTTATGGTTGTCGTAGCTCGCCTCCATGTACGGGAGGGGCGGGGATAATCTTTGCGCCATTGCATACATCGCAAGTATGAACGCACGATGACGATGTCCATTCTGTTTGATCACCCGCTATAAAAGGCGGTTTGCTCATTACTCCCTGACCGTTGCATTTTGGACATATTTGATACTGAGGCAGCGCATCCTTCACCGACCGCCAGCCGGGGAGGTCGCCAGCCACCGTTTGAACGGGCCGAAGTTTCATTGCAGCTTCAAGCAATCCATAAACGCACCGCTCGAATTGTAGATCCGATTCATTCGACAACCTTATAGCTATTTCAACTATCTTCTCGGCATTTTTTATAATAGATGGATCTTCAATACCAGCCGATAAAGCCATATATTTTGCTTTCCACTCGTTCATCACTCCTCCCTTCCCGCGTGGCGGGGTTATTCTGTGCGGCGCGTAAATACACGGCGCAAAATGTAAGAACGGGCTATTGATATTACAGTAAACCATAAGCCGATAAACATATTGTCCTTAATCGTCGCGTAAATACCAAACATCGGAAATATTATTAGCTGACTCGCAAGCGCGACGAAATAGCCTATTAGAACATTGACAACGCTCTCGATTATGCTGTGGGTTTTACTCTGCATATTGTTCATCCACTTTATCAAATAATGACAAGTCTTTTTCTTTATGGTCATCGACGTATTTTAAGTTTTTAACCGCTTGCCGATAATACGATTCTTTTAATTCAACACCTATCCCGCGCCGTCCGTTTGTTACCGCTCCGAAAACCTCGCTCCCTACTCCCATGAATGGAGTGAAAACAACCTCGCCATGGTTAGACCTTAGTACAACAACTCGATCAATAACGTCGAGCTGCAGCGGGTGGACGTGTTTTTCGTCGTCTTCGTCGCGCCCTTCGCGGTATGGTAAAACATGGTCAAGCCGTATGTCATCCCAAAAACTCGACGCGTATTGTCTCCATATCCAGTGAGAGTATCTGTTTTCTGTTTGATTACCATCATAGTTTTTATATGATAACAGGTCTGACGGGATCTGCCTTTCTCCGGCATAATATTCAAGGCCGGTCGGATGAGATACCGGTACTTCATTTTCGCCGCGTTTCCTGAATATCAAGAGATAGTCAGCACTTGCGACGCCGCAATAAATAGAATCGTCAACTATCGTTTTATGTGCGAGGTTTTTTTGCATTGTCCTGTTGCGAACGGTTAGCGGCTCTTTCCATATACAATGACGTGCTATCCAGTCAAAACCTTCTTCTTCATGTAGTCGGATGATGTCTCCTGGAAAATCTTTTAAATGGTCACTGCCAGAATTGCCGGACGGAACATCCATACAATGCACAGCTGTACACCGACCGCGTTTCGTTATTCTATGTATTCCTTGCACTACAAAACGATAATGATTAAAAAAATCTTCGTATGAATCACAGTTTGACAAATCGCGCTCACTACTTGAATAATGATAAAGCCCTCCGAATGGCGGTGAATATATTGATAGATGAATAGACTCATCAGGCATATCTTTCATAACATCTATACAATCACCGTTATATAATGCATAATTTTCTTTTATGACCTGTTGTTTTATAGCCACGAAGGGACCTCCATTTTTTTTGTATGTTGTTTTGATTTATCTATTGCTAAAGAATTATTCATGTGGGCTACGAGCTGGACAAACATTTCAATTGCCTGTTCCTGCTTTCTCTTCAAGTTACCAACCATTTTCTCATCACCCTTTGTGAAAATCATGTCCACGGTGACCGGCCTTTTTTGTCCGAACCGCCAGCATCGGCGTATCGATTGATAATATTGTTCGTACGAGTGTGTCGGGAAAAAAGTAATGCGGTTGCAATGCTGCCAGTTCAAACCGAACGCGCCTATTTTTGGCTTAGTTATAATAACGCGGGCCTTCCCCTCTGAAAATAAAACAAGTTTTTCCTCTTTCGCTTCGTCGCTATCTTTGCCTGATACCTGAATTGAGCCGGGTATCATTTT
>JAKQPY010000212.1:0-6115 GCA_029564465.1 Bacteroidota bacterium
TTGCCCGTCCACCTCAATTTCAGCAATATACAAGCCTTTTGCCAATGCAGGCAGGGCAATGCGGCCGTTTTGGGGAATTTCATCTACCCGGAATAGTTTTTTGCCGCTGAGGTCGCACAGCGTGAATGTGGCCGGTTTACCTGCATTTTCATCATTAAGTTTGATATACACCTCGTTTTTTGCCGGGTTGGGGTAGAGGTCGAATGCCTGTTCTGTTTCCCCGGGCACAATTCCGATATACGGATTTTTGTTGCAGGCAAATTCTTTGACAATGAAACGTGCGTAATCGGTTACTTCCACCAGAATCCACCCGTAAAGCGTTACGTCGTTCACCTGCATGCTTACGCCAATGTATTTTTCGCCGATGTTGAGCCAATCGTCAATGATTTCGTAAAATGGAGAACTAGTATTATAGGCTAAAAATACAACATCTTCTGACACGGCTCCAAAAATAAAACTATCTAGGTAATTAACCGTATCATCTTTGGGAAAATAGTTTGCAACAGTGTAATCAACCGGTATCCAGGGCATAGGGTTTTCCGGTGAAAAAATATCGGGGACAGAATCGTGTTTTATAAAATATGCAATTTTGTTATTAGCATGAAGCGACTGAATTAGAATGTAATCACAGTCACCTCCTGATGACGAGCTAACGGTAGCTGTAATTCTAAAATCAAAAAGTTGATTTCCATCCAAATCTATAAGATAAACCTCAGAAGCGCCTGACCCAATAAGCATGGGATCAACAAGAGTGTCAGGTTGGATATCATAGAAAACATCTCTTTCAGGGTCAACCTGCCCGCAAACGATAAAGTTGCTCTGAGCAATAGCAACCTGAATCAGGCTTTGCAAAACAATCCACAGTACTATGAACTTTATTGGTTTCAATTGATGTGATGATTATCTGATACAAATATAAACTATAAAACTTTATAAACCCAAGAAATTTGTATGAAAATTATTTCATTTATGTCGGATTATTATAACGCCTTATCACAGCAAGCCACAGTAATTTTAATTGCTCTTGTTGTTTTAATTTAGATTTATTTTAAATTTGCAAAAAATGTGCATCGTATGTTGTTGTCCGAAGTTCATGCCGGTGGGGCTTATGTGGTTGCTAGGCTTTCGGGGCGCTGGGGAATCAGGCGTAAGCTCGTGGATACCGGCCTCGACCACGGCGTGCAGGTAAAAGTGCGCAAACTCGACAGCGAAAACATTCATGTGAGCATTAATGGGCATATCCGGCGGCGTAAAATTCCGCTTACACTGGCTCCTTATGTTACAGTGGTTCCAGCAGGCGAAGCAGGTACTGCCGCCGAAGTGGAGGCAATCTGCAACAGCATTCCTGTAGTCAGCTTTGGCGATACCGGCACATTGTCGCAAATCTTTGGCTTTACCCCGGAGGCTTTTACCGAAAGCCGCATACAGTATCACGGCCACGATATCTTTTTTACTCACCTGCCCGAAACCCGGTCGCTCTCGGGTAATTCGGCAGACGAAACCGCCATCCGTGCACTGATAACCCGCAAATATCCCGACCTGATTGTGGGGGTTATCGATGCTGCCGACCTTGAAGCACAGTTGTATCTGGCATCGTTTTTTATCGATATGGATGTGAAGATGATGCTGGTGCTCACGGGGCTCGACACACTGGCACAGCGGGGCATGAAACTCGACTACGAGCACCTCGGTAAGATGCTGGGTACGCCCATTCTGGCGTATCGCGGCCAGGCCGACCGCGAGCCGGTGATGCGCACACTGCTCAACATACACCACAACACCGAGCCTTTTGTGCGCCATATTCACATTGACTACGGCACCGAACCCGAACGGGCAATCGCCAGCATTATCAGGCACATCCGTAAGGACATGCAACTGCACGATGCCATTGCCCCGCGCTATACGGCACTTCGCTTACTCGAAGGCGACCCCGATGTAAAGAGCAACGTGTCGCACTGCAACCGCTGCCACCGCAGGCAATGCGTTACAGGTCAGGCCATTCTGCGGCTCAGCAGGCTGTTCGACGCTCCGGTGGTCGATATCATTCACGAAGCCCGGTTGAGTTATATCAAAGGTGGTATCAGCGAAACACTCACCCCGGAGACCTCGGTACGCCGTCAGGTCACGGGAAAAAAAGTGGATGCCCTGCTGACACATAAGTTTTGGGGTATCCCAATTTTCTTTGCGTTTATTTTTATCACATTCTTTGCTACCTTCCAGTTGGGGAAATTCCCTTCGCAATGGCTCGAAAACGGAATCCTGCTGCTTACCAATTATTTTGGAAGGGTGATGCACGAGGGAGCATTCAAAAGTCTGGTGATTGATGGTATTTTGGGTGGGGTAGGAGGTATTCTCGTGTATCTGCCCAATATTTTTATTCTGTTTTTCTTTATCGGATTACTCGAAACCACGGGTTACCTGTCGCGCGGGGCTTTCCTTGTCGATAAATACATGCACCGGATTGGCTTACACGGGAAATCGTTTATACCGCTCATCATGGGTTTTGGCTGTACGGTGCCGGCAGTGATGGCTACCCGCATGCTCGAAGACCGCAAGAACCGCATTCTTACCATGCTGATTGTGCCGTTTATGTCGTGCAGTGCACGGCTACCGGTTTATGTGCTGATGATTGCAGCGTTCTTTCCCGAAAGTCCCACCCTGGTGTTGGTTTCGGTGTATGCTATCGGTATTTTGTTTGCCATCGTTACCGCCTATTTTTTCAATAAAACCATTTTTCGCAAGAAGGAAGTGCCTTATATTATGCAGCTGCCACCATACCGGAGACCATCAGGCAAACTGCTGCTGCACTTTACGTGGATACGCGGACGCGAATACCTCAAGAAAATTGCCGGTATTATTCTCATTGCCAGTGTTATTATCTGGGCTTTGGGTTATTACCCGCGCGATGTGAAATACAGTCGCAATTACGAAAGCCTGATAAAGCAGGCACCCAACGACACGGTGGCACACAGCCTGCTGATGATGCAGGAAGCTGAACGGCAACAACAATCGTATATCGGGAAAATAGGGGAGTTTATACAGCCTGTGATGAGTCCGCTGGGCTTCGACTGGAAAATGAGTATCAGCGTGCTTACCGGTATCGCCGGAAAAGAAATTGTGGTTAGCACCATGGGTGTTCTCTATCAGGCAACCGAAGAAAGTGGCGATAGTGCCGGTAGCCTTCCGGTAAAACTACGTGCCGAAAAGCATGGTAGCGGACCAAAACAGGGCGAGCCTGTGTTTAATAAACTGAGTGCCTATGCATTTATCATGTTCATTCTGCTGTATTTTCCGTGCATGGGCGTCGTGGCTGCCATCTGGAAAGAATCGGAACGCTTCCGATGGTCATTATTTACCGTGATCTACACCACCGGCCTTGCCTGGGTGGTCGCTTTTCTGGTATATCAGATTGGCTCGGCGTTGATGGGATAGGATTTTGCACGGTCGTCGAGCGGAGCCGTTTTAACCGGTCGTCGAATCGGTCACCGAGCGGAGTCGAGACGAACCTGTACCCCATAAAACCTATTACGTTTCTACTCATTTTTTAGAATTAAATCAGCAAAAAAAGAAATGTTCTTTGCAAAACGTAGCGGGCACCTCGGCTTCGCTCGGCGACCGCTTTTCTCCAGTCGTCGAATCGGTCACCGAGCGGAGTCGAGGTGGAGTCGAGACGAACCGGGAACAACAGAATGAATTTCGCTATTCGAAAGCGCGGTTGAGGAAGGCGTTAAAATGACGCTGGGCTTCGAAAACACCCACAAGCTGATCTATTATTGATTCTGAGGTCATGCTGTGGTCGTCGAAATAGTGCACCACGGCATAGTCTTTATAGGCCAGCAATGCAGCTTCGGGGAAGTCTTTCGGGAAATCTTTGGGCGAGGTTTTCAGTTTTTCGCCATAAATACCATCGAAGTATTTGGTGAATTCAGGCGCAGTGATAATTTTCTTAAACTCGGCCGTATTGTAATAAATTTCGTTACGGATGGCTTTGAGCACCGCAGGTTCGGGCATGTAAATGCCACCACCGGCAAACGAAGCTCCCGGCTGAAGATGCACATAATAACCGGCTTTCAGGCTTTTTTTACCCCCTTCGGCAATATATGCCCCGAAATGGGTTTTATAAGGGTCTTTGTTATGCGAAAACCGAACATCGCGGTATATTCTGAAAATACAGTCCCTGGTATCGGGTTGGCCAATCGAGCCATCGAAAGCATTGATGCGCACAACAAGTTGTTGCACCAGTTGCCCCACAATCGTAACAGACTGGCGGAAACGTTCTTCGTTGGCTTTGAACCAATCGCGGTTGTTGTTCTGCTGAAGCGCCTCAAGAAATTCAAATACAGGTTTCAGTTCCATAAAACAGTGGTTTTGCGTTTCAAATGTAAGCATTAATATTAGTTACCGAAATTGTGAATTATTGTTCATAGAAATTGTTTTCTGTTACCTTTGTGTTTTATGTAAATCATCGTTATGAAGATAAAATTTATTGGTGCAGCACAGGAAGTAACCGGAAGCAAGCACCTGATTACAACAAAAACCGGCAAAAAAATATTACTTGATTGCGGGATGTTTCAGGGCAAAGGACTCGAAACCGACCGGATGAACCGCGACCTGGGCTTCGACCCGAAAGAAATCGATCATATCATTCTGAGCCATGCGCATATTGACCATACGGGCTTGATTCCTTACGTGTATAAACAGGGGTTTTCGGGTTCGGTAATCTGCACAAGCGCCACACGGAACCTTTGTGCTTATATGTTGCCCGATTCAGGGTTTATACAGGAACACGATATGAAATGGTTTAATCGCAAACGGGTAAAGCAGGGCCTGTTACCACTGGATCCGATTTATAAGAAGGACGATGCCGTGCAGAGTATGAAACTGTTTATTGCGGTGGATTACGACCGTAAGTTCCGTATCGACGAAAATATCTCAGTGAAGTTTACCAACAGCGGCCACATGCTGGGCAGCGCGGTGGTGAATCTCGAAATCAAGGAAAACGGCAAAATTACCCGTATTGCCTATACAGGCGATGTTGGCCGTCCCCACAACCGTATTGTAAAGTCACCGGTGCCCTTCCCACAGGCCGATATTCTGATTACCGAGGCTACCTATGGTAACCGCCTGCATAATACACGCCACGAATCGGAGGAAACCCTGCTCGATATTGTGGTTGACACCTGCGTGCGTAAAGGCGGCAAGCTGATTATTCCCTCGTTTAGTGTGGGTAGGACTCAGGAAATTGTGTTTTCGCTGAATAATTTTTACAACGAAGGAAAGCTGCCGGCCATTGATGTGTATGTCGATAGTCCGCTATCGGTAAATATTACCGAAGTTTTCAGGATGCACCCCGAGTGTTTTAACGACGATGTGCTCGAAGTGATGGAGACCGACGACAACCCGTTTGGTTTCAGAAATCTGAAATATGTGAAGAACGTTGCCGAATCGAAGAAACTGAATACTACCGAAAAGCCCTGTGTAATTATATCAGCATCGGGTATGATGGAGGCCGGACGTGTGAAACACCATCTGGCCAACAGTATAAGCAATCCGCAAAACACGGTACTGGCCGTGGGTTATTGTGCTCCCGAAACCCTCGGTGCCAAAATTTTACGTGGCGATAAACTGGTTTCGATTTTTGGCACTGAATATCCGGTACGGGCCGATGTGTATAAGCTGGAATCGTTTAGCGGACACGGCGACTATAAGGAAATGGCACAGTTTATCAAATGCCAGAAACCCGATGGCCTGCAGAAGATATTTTTGGTTCATGGCGAACTCGAAGCCCAGGAGTTTTACAGGGATTACCTGAAAACGATGGGGTATCGCGACATCGAAATTCCTAAGGCTTTTGAGGAGGTTGTGCTTTAAGTCATTCGCAGCATTTTGGGGGGCTTTTAGAAGATACATAATTAGACGAATTTTTCCTCACGCTAAAGGTCCCGTACCGGTAACTCGCAGCGGAAAATAAACTGCTAAGGCGAGAAAGCGTGTCAATTGTTTGCGCACGGATTTCAAATCCGTGCGAGCGGCGGGTAATTTTTGCTGCAAAGTTTTTCGAATATCCGATTACACAAGGGTGACTGCGAGAAAATTTAATAGGGTAAGAAGAACT
>JAKQPY010000111.1:0-3977 GCA_029564465.1 Bacteroidota bacterium
CCGGTTATGCCATTTGTAGATGTGGTTGGCAAAGTAGCAGGCGTGGCACCAACACAATATGGTCCCAGTGCAGTGAATGTTGGTGCGGTTTCAGTTTGTACCGCAGCAGTAACCGGAACTCGTGCACTGCTGCATCCGGCGCCCTGTACGGTCCAGTTGAACCAGGAGTAGAAATAAGTCGATCCGATATCGCAGCCGGTGATGCTGCAGATCCCTGCTGCAGTGTAAGGATAAGACACACCTGAATTGATCCTGTACAGGGTTGAATTTACGGGCGTCAGCAACTGATATCCTGTACCCGGCTGTATCAGCCAGTTGAGGGTTATGGTTGTCGTTGTTGTATTTACGTTTACATCGGATGTGTAAACGGTAGCTCCTGTATTATCGAGCAATGTTATTGTCTTTGATCCGGCTGTTCCGGCCATGGCCTGCACCGAAACCAATGTCATTGGCTCGTACACATCAAAGTATTCTATGGCGGCCACGTTGCGCGAAGCACCGCCCACAGCGGGTCCTACGTTGGTGGGTGTTGCCGGCACATTGTTCTCAACAAAATAGGTGGTGGTAGTTGAAATTGATGGAGTGGTGTACGAAGTACCAGTTCCCAGCAAAGTACCACCGGTAGCAGCGGAATACCAGTTGAGTGTATTGGTGCCGCTGGCTGTCAGTGTGGCCGTGCCACTTCCGCAGATGGTGGCTCCGGTGGCAGTTGGCGCAGCCGGCATATTCACTGTAATGTACGATGTTTTTGTTTCACTGTCGCTGCCGGCACAGGCGGTTATTGTTAACTGAACCGTATAGGTGCCGTTGGAAGCATAGGTGTGCTGCGGGTTTTCAAGTGTCGATGTCTGCCCGTCACCAAAATTCCAGAGAAATGTGCTGCCTGCTTTGTAGGTTCCTGTGTTGGTAAATTGCACTGTGCCATTGCAGGTTGAAGTGACATTAGCTGCAAAATTGGCTACAGGAGCAGGCTGAGCAAGAGCCACATTAACAATTGTTGCTGTTCCGTTAGTAACCGAAATATTGTTGATTGTTTTGGAATTGTAGCCCGGAGCGGAAAAGGTAAGACTGTAAGTTCCGGTATTCACATATTTGTGATAGTTGCCAACGGGCAAAGCCGAATATACATGCGAACTATCGTTGGCCTGATCATAACCCACATTGCAGCTACCCTGACATAAATCTAATATTATCAAGGGGTTCGTTTTTTAAAAGCGGTGGTTTGAGCACTACAGATTTTTTGCGAACAAATGGTGCATAACGATAGTTCAATGCGTCATATATCGTTTGAACTTTTTCGTCAGGTTCGGAACACCTTCTGATATTGATCCATTGTCCTCTTGTGTTTTGAACAACCGTTGTCACACATTTTTGTGTATTCATAATCCGGACAAGCTCTGTCCATTGGGAATTGATTCCGTGCTGTTTTAATTGATGGCGAACCGTATTTACGATCCAATAGGCCAATAATCCCAAATGCAAATGAGCCTGTGTTGCGCTGTCGGTCTTGTGATAGATTGGTCGCAAATCCAGATCTGTTTTTAATGTTCTGAAACTGCTTTCTATATTTCTGATGCAATTATAAATGGTCCATATCAATGTTTCTTCATGCTCTTTTATACTGGTGCGCAGAAAATATTCTCCGCATTCGGCTTCTTTTTGTTTGTTTATTTCCGGATTTTTTTCCCATTGAATTGAAGTACAGATTTCTTTGATCGGTTTGTTCTGTCCTTTATTGGGTGAAACGCCTATTACTTGTTTTTCAATTTCTATTTTATATAAGCGATGAACCGAAGGATATTTCTGTTTCAGCCGGCCAATACGTTCGCAAACTTTATCATGTGTTTTCACTCCCGATTTTTTGCTTAAACTCTGACTTATCAACTGTAAACCCTCCTCAAAACGCTGTTCAAACAAAGTTTTCATTGATTTTTCTTTCAAGGCTTTTGCAGCACTGTTTACTTTTAAATAGTAGCTCAAATCGTCTTCGGTCAACACTTTTTCCAGGGTAATCTTTTTTCCCTTATTGTCTTTTACTGTCACCGGAATGCCGGTTGGCGCATTTTTAATTTTGCCCTTTGTGGAGCGGCTTACACAAACATAGTCGTATCCTTTTGCCTGTATTAGTTCCAGATTTGCTTCGGTGGCTATGCCTGCATCCATTACCACTATAGCGCGTTTTGCATTCTCAGATGTTGATATTCTAAGTTGATCTATGATTTCGCTCAGCGACTTGCTATCTGTTCGACTCCCTTCAAAAATGGCGGAATATTTTATAAATCCTTCTATATTCACCACCAAACCCAATACTATTAACGGACAGTCATTTCGTTTTTCCTTGCTGCGCCCGTAACCAGCCAGACGGCTGTCTCTCATCGAACCTTCAAAATAGCTGTTGGTCAAATCATACAGAATTATATTATCGTTTAAATCAAATAATTCATTCGTTTTCCTCGACAGGTAGTTTTCCAAACCCGTTTTTTCTTCATATAGCTTGTGGCTGATTCTATATAGCCGGTCTTTGGTCAAATTATCTATGTTGTATCCCGTGAGTTCACAAATGGAAGAATTTTCTTTCATAAAACGAACTGTTTTCATTTCCGATGCCGGATATATTGCACGTGATACAATATGGCTCAATGCAAGGGATATGTCTTCCGCTGTCCAATTCTGGTTTTGCAAATACAGACCAATGCCCAGTTGTTCCACCGCTTGCAGTGAAAGCCACTCTGCTCCCACTTCACGGACATCTTTGTTCTTCAGCGTCTTTAAATCTACAGTTTCTATCTCTTTTGTCGGATCTGCACGACCCACATCTATTTTCTTTTTTTTAATCAATTGTTCATACAACTCTTCTACATACTGCAATATCCGATTCTCTTCAAAAAGAGTTTTCTGCCCATGTATCCGATTGTTGATCCCTTCCTGTATCAGGTCTATCTCAGCTCCGGTAAATTCATTCATAAACCCAACCGACAATACAGTCCTCTGACGGACATCGGAAAGAACATTACGGTAACTTTCAACCAACCGATAGTACCAATCGGATTTTCCTGTCTGTGGATTATATCTATAGGTTGCCTTGAAATACATGCTGCAAAAATGATGATTTTTTTATTACAAAATCACATCCTGCATGGCACTACAAAGCCTTTTCAAAAAATGCTCATCTCATTATCTGATAGTTGCATTTTTTGACGGCCCTGTTCTTGCCCATTTTTGCCCATTTTTCTATTTTTTTGCTGCAATGTGGGTTAAAATGCAATCTGAAAAATTTCACATAGGGTGTTTTTGTATAATGCTAATATACAGTATATTGTAGATTGTCAAGCATTTCAAAAGCTATAAATACTTACCTTGCCCCATTTGTCGCCTTGTTACCCTGTCACCCTTGTAACTTTGTAACGATTGTAACGTGTAACGCTTGTAACGTGTACTGAATTTCTTAATCAGGATCGTACAACCTCATATTCCCACTCACCCGTCAGCCGGATGATGGTGGATGGCTTTACTGCCGAAAGAACATGGCGTCGATACAAAACTGCGTAGTCCACATTTGAAACTATTTCATTGCTGATTTCCTGAAAAATCATCGGGGCCGGCTCGCCGGAAACATTGGCCGATGTTGAGACAATGGGCTTTCCAAACTCCCTCAGTAACTCCTGACAAAAATCATCCCGCACAATACGTATTGCAACATGTCCGTCCGGAGCAATGCAATGCGGTGCCAGGTTTCTTGCTTTCGGATAAATAATAGTCAGAGGTGTCTCAACCTGCTTAATCAAATCATAAGCGATTGGCGGAATGTCGTCAACATAATATGAAAGTTTTGAAACATCCTCCAGAAGAACGATGAGCGTTTTGGCTTCATCGCGTTTTTTAATGTCGAAAACCCGCTGCACAGCTTTGGGTTGAGTGGCGTCGCATCCCAATCCCCAGTTGGTATCAGTGGGATAAAGGATTACTCCGTGGCTTTT
>JAKQPY010000115.1:0-2079 GCA_029564465.1 Bacteroidota bacterium
ACCGGCCGGCTTAACGCCCATAACCACCCCGCCAACCACGGCTGGACAGCCAGGTTTAAACCCTGGACCCTGATTTACTCCGAAGCCCATGCCTCCAAATCCGAAGCCTTGCGTCGCGAGAGGGAGCTCAAAACCGCCCGCCGGCGGAAATATAAAGCCACATGCTTTAAACACCAAAATTACTCATGGATTTAGGTAGTGTAGTAAAATTTTTCTTTAAACTTATTAAGATGCCTTGGAATAATACCAAATTTTCTACATCTTTGAGTTATATTTAAACTGAAAAGAAAAAAAATGCAAATAAGGCAATGGAGATACTGCAAATCAAGGGCTGCCCACCCTGTAACGGTGTCGGGGATGTGAAAGCGAAAACCGACATCTAACCGGCCTTTAAAATAAGAGAGTAGCCGAGAATGCCAGCCGAAAATCGAAAGAGTAGGCAAAATAATGGTATGGTCTAACCTAAATTTTGTTACTATGCTTATAGTCAATCACTTACCCCCCCCACACACACAATCACCCCAGACTCGCAGCATAATAAGTTTCCAAGACCTGCTCACAACACTAATGGCAGCCTAAACAGGGGAAAGGTTTGTGGCACAGCGATACAGGGGTGGACGAAATGTTTTTTGATAGTAGGAGTGGTCTTACTCCAGATCCTATGGTCTTGCCAGGATGAAACTATCATATATACACAGCCAGAAAATAAGTCCTTCATTGACGAGTGTCGTAATTTTTATGATCTCCAAATGGGTGAAACTTACTCTTCAACGGATGTTAAGGGACAGCAGCAAATTCCCAAGCGAAATCCCAAATGGGAAAATGCAGCAATAATACCTTTCTCCATGGGTAACGGTCTTGTAGCACCCCTAAATTATGATGAATACAACTTCGTTCGCACTACTATTAATCCTTTTGATGTACCTATGGAGGATGCTTCCTATCTTATGATGTATAAAGATAATGGAGGTAACATGCATGGGGAAATTGTATTCCTACTACCTGATAATACCCAACCAAAATATCGGCAAAAACAGGAGTTCTATGGAACCATAATTGTTCAGGACCTGAGAGGAAATATTGTAAAGGGATATATCCACCTCCATGACGGAAGTGTTACTGGATTGATACCCACCAGTTCTGGTATGGCAAGTGCAGTAACCAACCTTACCAAATCGGTGAACTGCTACACATTTGAAATGTGGCAAATTGTAAGTATGGACGGTGGGCAAACATGGTCACCTCCCCGATTACTCTCCTCGCGAACAGAATGTTTTATTTCATACGACCAGCCTTGTTGGGCAACAGATAACGGTAGTGGAGGAAGTGGCGGCTACGAAGACTACATAGCAGGTGGCGGCGGATCGGGAACTATTCCACCTCCTCCTACCGACAGGCCTTTAACCGTTACCGAAATAAATATCTTAAACCAGATTAAAAGTACAATCAGCACCGATTGTGCCACAGGAAAGGTGGTTGGCAGTGTGTGGAATGGAATGGGGTTTGCAGTGGATGGCACAATTACCTCCCCAGCTCAATGGGACAGAACCACCAACACCATTTCATTTCAAAGCAGTAGTCAAATCAACACTAACTACCTCATAGAGGAACTCTTCCATGCTTACCAGAATACGGTTTATCCCGGTGGCACAGGCAAGTACTCAAAAGGAAAGCCCGGTAATACCAACATTGAGTTTGAGGCTAAGCTGTTCAAGGATATCCACCTTGCCTTGGATTTACTCGGCGGCGGAAATGGCGGAATATGGAGCGGAAACATCGGTTTTCCTGATCAAATCGCGAATGAATACCAACGTTGGGTTTGGGACATAGCCGAACAGGGGTTCACCCCGGCGGTGATGGCGAACTACAGCACCATGCTGGGGTACTTCAACCAGTACTCTTATGGTTACGGGGGGTACCTTTTAGAAAGCCTGGATACCCCGTTGGCCATACTCCAGGCTCAATCGGGTTGTTACTAAAAATGAAAGCCATGAAAACAACAAGCGTAAAACACAGCACAGCGCTGCTGCTGGTCGGGCTCAGCTTTGCCACCGCAGCCAGCCTCCTTCCGCTAACCGG
>JAKQPY010000117.1:0-18994 GCA_029564465.1 Bacteroidota bacterium
CACCCCTTGTTTGTTGAATTTATTAAAGCTACTAATAACCGATAAAAGAATAGTATGGATAAAAGAACCATTATTGGACTCGTATTAATCGGAGCAATTCTGATTGGATACTCCATTATTAACAGGCCCAGTAAGGAGGAATTGGCGGAACAGAAACGGATTAACGACAGCATTGTCCAGGTTCACAAAAACGACTCTATTGCCGCTGCCAAGGCAGCCGAACTGAAGAAAGCGCAACAAGCCGCCGATACCCTTAAGGTGGTTGCCACCGATACCGTAGTGCCCGACTCAGTGGCTCCGGTTGATCTTGAAGCCAAATACGGTGTTTTTGCTCAGGCAGCCAAAGGCGAAAACAAGTTTTACACCATCGAAAACCAGAAGATGATTATTACCCTGTCGTCGAAAGGCGGAAGGGTATATTCGGTGCAACTCAAAGATTACCGTACCTTCGATTCATTGCCCGTGGTATTGTTCACCGGCGACACCACACGCTTCGGCCTCGACCTCATGGTGGGTGGTACTGCTGTCTATACCAACGATTTGTATTTTACCGCCGAAGGCCTGGCCGAAAAAACCAATGCCACCACCGGCGACAAAACCGTCAGCATGCGCTTGTATGCCGGCACCGACCAGTATCTCGAATACAATTACGTGGTGCATCCCGACAACTACATGATCGAATTCAACGTGGTGTTCCACAATATGGAAAATGTGCTGTCGCAGAACATCACCTTCTATAAACTGCGTTGGTCATTGCTGGCTCCGGCACTCGAAAAAGGCCGGAAATGGGAAATGCAGAGCACTACCACCTATCTGAAGATGGACGACAACGAAATCGAATACCTCAGCGAACAAAAAGATGCCGACGAATTCAGCAGTGCCGGAAAAGTGCACTGGGTGGCATTCAAACAACAGTTCTTCTCGTCGGTGCTGGTTATGAAAGAATACGCCGATGGCCCGGTGATGCGACTTGAGAAAGTGGCTGACCCGAATTCGAAATTCCTCAAGCAGTTCTATGCCGAAATGTCCTTCCCCATTAAGCGCGAAAGCCATGTGGTGGTTCCCATGCAGATGTATTATGGCCCCAACAAATTCAACATCCTGAAAAAATACGACATTAAGCTCGAAAAACTCGTTCCCTTGGGCTGGGGTATATTCGGCTGGTTCAACCGATTCCTCATCATCCCCATTTTCAATTGGCTCGGTGGTTTTATCAGCAGCTATGGTCTCATTATTTTCCTCCTCACCATCATCATCAAAATCCTGCTGTTCCCGCTCACCTATAAATCCTACATGTCCACCGCGCGCATGAAGGTGCTCAAGCCCCAGATCGACGAAATTTCGGCCAAGTATGGCAAAGGCAAGGAGATGGAAAAACAACAGGCCATTATGAGCCTCTACAAGAGGGCAGGGGTCAACCCCATGGGTGGTTGTCTGCCATTGCTGCTGCAGTTCCCCATTCTCATTGCGCTGTTCCGGTTTTTCCCGGCATCCATCGAACTGAGGCAGCAGAGTTTCCTCTGGGCCAGCGACCTTTCCACCTACGATTCCATCCTCGACCTGCCTTTTTCCATCCCGTTCTACGGTAGTCATGTCAGCCTGTTCACACTGCTCATGGCGGTTTCGCTACTGATTTCCACCATAATGACCAGCAGCAACCAGCCTACCAATACCCAGATGCCCGGCATGAAGCTCATGCTATATCTCATGCCCGTTATGATGCTCTTCTTCTTCAACGATTATGCTGCCGGTTTGAGCTACTACTACTTCCTGGCCAACGTAATCACCATACTGCAGACCTGGATTATACGGCGTTTCTTTGTCGATGAGGCCAAAGTGCTCGCACGTCTCGAAGCCAACAAAAAGAAACCGGTGAAAAAATCGAACTGGCAAACCCGCCTCGAAGAGGCCGCCAAGCAACGTGGAATTCGCCGCTAGGCTATTGCCGTATAAACACTTTTTGCCGTAGTGAAGAAACAATCCGGTGATTCGTCGTGCAACACCCAGGGTGACATTTCGGGGATGTTCAACGATATTTCGAACTCCTACGATTCGCTCAACCACCTGCTGTCGTTCGGAATCGACCGCTACTGGCGCAGGCGTTTTGCAGCCCTCATCAAACTCTCGTCCGGCGAAACCCTGATTGATATTGCCACCGGCACCGGCGACATCCCCCTGCTCATCGCGCACACCAACAGCCACATCATTGGCGTTGATCCCTCGGCGCAGATGCTCGTGCAGGCCGCGCAAAAACTTCACACCAGCATTCAGGCAGGCCGTCTGCAACTCATCGAGGCTCCGGTCGAGGCTTTGCCACTGGCCGATAACACCGCCGATATCGTGAGTGTTTCGTTTGGCTTGCGCAACTTCTCCGACATGGGCCGTGGTCTTTCCGAAATACACCGTGTGCTCAAACCCGGCGGGCGATGCCTCATTCTAGAGTTTTCGCTGCCCCGCAATCCGGTTTACCGCAGCCTCTACATCTTCTACCTTACCGGCCTGCTGCCACTCATCGGGGGTATCATTTCAGGCAACATCCGCGCCTACCGCTACCTGCACCGGTCCATTATCCGCTTTGCCATCCATTGTAACGTATGCCAACAACTCACTCAGGCCGGGTTCACCCACATCCACAAAGTCCCCATCACCCTCGGGGTAGTCAGTGTGTATATGGGTGAGAAAACTGCGCAGGCGAATGGCGTTTTGGGAGAGTAGTGTGGCTTGGTAACGTTATTGTGAATTTACCCGGAAGGTTCTTACCATTGAAAAAATTTTCTACTTTTATTGTATGAAATAAGATTTTAATATCAAGCCATCTACAATGAAAATAATTGAAATATTACTTTGGGTTCTGACCATTGTCGTTTATTTGATCCATCTTTTTATTATTCCGGAAGTATTGGTTTTGCTTAATCTTTTTTTGCACGCTCTTTCGCTTTTTTATTTTTTGCTTGGTTTTGCATCTTTTAACGGAGCCACGTTTAACAGAATCTTTAAAAAAGAAACCTACGCAGAAGCCGGTCCGCTTGGCATTGTAGCCACCGCCGGTTCAGGATACTCACTCTCTCTGGTGGTAATAGGTATTTTGTTTAAATTAATGCACTACCCGGGTTCAAAAGTAATGCTCTACGCAGGTTTGTTCTTTTTATTAGGTTTCAACATCGTTTCGTTAATCCGTTTTTTGCAAAATCGCTATCCCGGATTTCTCAGAATATTAATCCGCACAATACTCATTGGAGGGTTTGGTTTGTACCTGATTATTGGGTGAGTCTGAGGAGGTAACAGGTTGGTGCTTGGCGCATAGGCGGATTTCGGAGTACAAATCAGGCTATACACCATAAAGGCTGATACTAGGTAGAATGTTCAATTAATCACGTCACCCGCCATTGAGACAAACGCCAGTTGGGTGCTGGCTTTCTGACTTTCGTGTTGATTGTCTGTTAGTTGAGCGTCGGTGCAAACACACTCTATGCCCAGTTTTGGCTTGTGGGTCGACTGGTGCGACTTAGTAATGTGTGTTGCTGTTAAGTATTGGCTTATTTCTTCAGTATTGTTGTTCTGTGATATTCTAAATAAATCTCTCTACCATCAGTCGGCAAGTGTGGAATTATTTTATTGTCCGAAATACCCAATTTAGAATAAGTCATATTTGAAAGAAAAGGAGATAAAATAGTTTTTCTATCGTCTGTGAATGATAAAAATCCCCTGTCAAAGAGGAAGTCAAAAGTTGGTGTTAGCATAAATCCATTATTCGGGTCTGTTTTTTCAAAGTCGTTAGAAGCAGCCCAAGGTTTAATATGACTTGCAATTAATAGTCTGTCGTCTGATACTAAGGTAATAGGGCAGAAAGGACAAACCTCCAAAAGTTTCTTTCTATATTCTCCTTGCCCAACCCTTGCTTTTGATAAAGTAAGTTTTTCTGTTTCGTTTTCAATTTGTTCAATTGCTTCTTCTTCTTTCTTGATAATGTAAGGGTGTTGAACTTCGCCAAAATAGTCAGCGAATAATCTAAAGTAGTAAAATAGTCTCCCTTTGTTGTCAACTATTTTAATTACAGAAATGTAGGTAATGTTTGGGAGCGATAATTCTCTAATTAGTTTATATGCTTGGTCTGTTGAATTTACATAAACTCTTGGACCAGCAATTTGTGTTTGTTCTCTAACTTCAAACTCTATTACATTAGGTAATGATTCAATTTTCTTTTTCCTTTCATTCCAAAGGTTTGGCAGAAGATCACGATTAATATATGGCTGTTCTGGCTTTAGATATTCTGTTTTTGTTTCTTCTAAATATTGTAATAAATCTTTCTTTAAAATAAAACACGGTATTGTGAAACCAGTATTTCCAAAAAAGCTTCTAACTTCAAAGTTGTTATTTCCAACATAAAGTTTTGCTTCACCATTTCCGCCACCAATTTTGTTTTGACGAACTACGAAAGAATCAGCAATTGTTATTTTTTCTTTAGCGTCAAGAACCTTAAATTCTTTATTTCCTATGTTGATATTCATATTTATGCTTGATTAGCTTCTTCTTTTTGGTTAAAAACAGATCTATGATATTCTATGTACGTTTGATTATTATTATTAATGATAATGGAAAGTTCTGCTATGTTAGAGTGTGCTTGTATTAATCTATTTCTTGTGTCTTCATCTAATCTATTATGAGACCAAATAATATTCCCATTTTCATTAAATGTGATAAGGAATTTATCAAATAATTTATCAAATGTAGGCGTTAATAGAATTCCATTATTAGGGTCTAGCCTTTCTTGATTATTAGAATCTTTCCAAGGTTTTATATGACTTGCAATCAATAAGTCGGGATTAGATATCCCTGTAACGAAGCAATTATTTCTTTCTGAGTTAAGTAAGTCATTTCTAAATTGGGATTGACCTATTCTAATCTTTGTTATGGCTTCTCTTATTGTTTCAATTTGGTCATAATTAATTGGGAACTTTTCAATTGCTTTAGAAACAACAGCTTCAATATTGTCGGAAGTATAAATTACTGACATAGTATAAGATAATACCCAAGTTGTATTAACTACTCCGTCAACATAATTATCTAACTCAAAATTCAAAAAGGACTGATGCGGAATAAAAAACTCCTGAACAATTTTGAAGTTATCTTTTGTGTCTGGATAATTAAACCATTTAAAATACGGCTTAGCCAAATTCGAATCTCTAATAAAAACTAAGTCTGATTTAAATCTAACAAATTCATCTTGAATTTTGATGATTCTATCAACTAATTCAATTGCATTCAAGTTTACATGGTGATATAAATTACCAAACTGTTGCAGGTATGAATCCAAAAAAGGTAATAAAGACAATAACAATTCCTTACTTATTTTGTGATGTACAATAATACCTTGGGTTCTTTGAATAGTTCTTGGTTTAATATTAGGGTTGTTGAAGTTCACTTCACAAAGATCCCTAACTTCGATTAATCTTTGACGTAAAGGATTTTGAATTTTATCGATAAACTGCATAGTTGTCCCTAGATAGAATAAATCATTGCCACCAATTCTTGGTGATTCAATTAATCTTCTATTATCGTTTTGTGCTCTTTTTACTACTTCATTAGCAATGCTAAAAGGAACAGGAAATATTTTCATTATTTTGAGAATTGTGTTATATCCATTTGTATTAGTAAAGCTATCAAAACATCAACTACTATGCTGTTACCTGCTTGACGATACATTTGAGTGTCACTAACTGCAATTTTAAAATCATCGCGAAATCCCATAAGTCTTAAACACTCTCGTGGTGTTAATTTCCGAATTCGACCTTTGTTATGAGTAACGTAGTTGTCAACTCCTGCACGGTGCATTTTGTGCATTGATTGCAAAAGTGGTCTAGCAATTTCCAAGTCTGTTTTGGTGCTGGTTGTAAAGTTCTTAGTTCCACCTGCTAAAACGTAATCTCGTACCTTGTCTGATAAATAATATTTTTCTTCAACCTTACTCACATCAAAAATGAATTCGTCAAAATCATTTTCGTCAGCGGATTCAAAAATAAAGTCACCGTGCCAATTGAATTGTTGATTTGACTTTTGACAAAGCATAACTTCACCATTAATTTGGGTGTAACGCTTTGTTTTGTTTTTAGAACTTGTTACGAATTTTATGCCTTTCTCTTTTAGATAATATTTTGAGTCCGTAAAATCTTCTAGAAAGTCCTGCATCGTTCTTTCTAATTGAATTTTTTGTGGAAAGGAAAAATCAACATTTTTGTCTTTAAAGCCAACTACAAAGATTCTTTCTCTATGCTGTGGTATTCCGTAATCTTTGCTATTTAGGATTTTAGAATTAATTTGATATCCTAAGTCGTGAAAAACATCTTGGACTACTTTCCAAGTTCTTCCATTGTCGTGGTTGGTCAAACCTTTCACGTTTTCGTAGATAAAAACTTTAGGTTGAGTTTCTTTTACTATTCGTGCAAAGTCATAGAACAATGTTCCGCGAATGTCTTCAAGACCTAATCTTTTTCCAACCATTGAGAATGCTTGGCAAGGGCTGCCACCAACAAGTAAGTCTAATTTTTCTTTGTATTTTTTTGCTGAAAATTTTGTAACATCATTATGCCAATCACTTGCAGCAATTTCATAATTCGCAAAATAACTTTGTCTAACGTGTAGGTCAATGTCGCCTGCAAAAGTTATGGAATGATTAAGGTTAAGACGTTTAAAAGCGTGTTCAATTGCTCCAATTCCGCTAAACAATGTTCCAATTCTTATTTCTGCTGTTGGATTAGAGAATTTTTTAAGTCGCCAGTCATTTTCTCCGAACAAGTCGAGTTCATCCACCATTGAATAATCAATTTGGTCTGAATTGTAGCCTTTCTTCATGTAAATAATCTTCTCTTCTGCTAGTGTCAATATCGATTGGTCTAACTCTTTGTTGCATATTGCCCTTGCAATTTTTTCACTTACTAATTCTCGCTCCATTTCAGATTTATCGAGCTTGAAAACCTTACAAAGTTTAGTAAGTTTTTTCTCATCAAGTTCTCTTTTGCCATTTTCAATTTTGCTCAAGTTTGCTGAATCAATGTCTAACTTCGCAGCAAGTTGTGTTAAGGTCCAACCTTTATCGTTTCTCAAAGTTCTAATGTATTGTCCAATCGTTTCTCTCATGTGCCTTGTCAATTTTTGACAAATTTATGGAATCGTATTTTTTATCCCAAATAAAACTTGATTTTGTTATTAACACTGTTGCTTTAATAGGTCTGTGCATTAACAAAAAAAACAAATGTGTCATTTTTGAATTCGAAATTGTGAACCTCAATTTAACTTTATTCTATAACCTATTGAGATTATACCATCAAGGTTGTAATATTCAATTTGCCTACCTACCTGTTTTAATACTTCACATTGAACTATCGCAAAATTTGCGACTGTTGAACTTTTTCTAGTTCATCTTCCTCGTAAACATTATTAATGTGCTTCCCATTGTTATAATATCTCTGTCTAACAAAGTAGAAATTTGCTGTCGGATTAATCAAACAGTTTTCTCAACAACCCGAAACTCAAGTTGTGTTAACGTTTCACCCACGTCCTCTTCGAGTAACCCGCATAGAGAGGTCTCATTTCACCCAACGTCTGCCCCCCCCCTCAATTTCACCCCGATTTATTTGTTTTTATTCTCTCAGATATTACCTAACTTGCGATTGATTTCACAAGCATGTTAATACGATTTTATGACCCGATCTAAACCATTTATTTTTTCCGTCTGCCTACTTATCTTAGTTCTGGCACAGTCGCCGGGCGCTTCTTGCCAGATTGTGATAAACGAGGGTTCCAACCGCAACTACAGCACCGTTTCCGACGAAGACAACGAGTTTCCCGACTGGATCGAGATCTACAATGCAGGCGATCAGGAAATCAATCTCAACAATTGGGCACTTACCGACAATCCCGCGAACCCGCAGAAGTGGCTTTTCCCCAACATTACCCTCGAACCCGGTGCATTTAAGCTCGTATTTTGCAGCAGCAAAAACCGGCGGCCTGTTACTGCATTCGTCAATGTTGCCTATGTGCAGAATTTCACGGCAACAGCATCGCAATGGAACACACACCAGCTTACCGAGCCTTTCTATTGGGACGGCATCTCCAACCTGCTCATCAATATCTGCTCCTACCGTTCGGCCGGATACACCACAAACTCAGTGTTCAACCAAACCTCAACCGATTACTACGCTACCCTCTTCAATTATCAGGACGATAGCGACGAAATATGCCACACGAAATACGGAACACGCGTTAAGCAGCGCCCCAACCTTCAGTTGAACGGAGTCACCATTGGTCATGGCACCATCAACAACTCACCCTACGACTATCCGGCGCCCTATGGCAACTGGTACTGGTCGGCGCGCCACCAGATACTCATCACTGCCGACGACCTCGCTGCTGCCGGTCTCACCGAAGGTGTTATTACCAGCATCGCCTTCGATGTGGTTTCAACCGACCCCAACACGCAGTACGATTACCTTGATTTTTCGTTCAAACTCGTTACCGAAACCGAACTGACATCAGAATTTACACCCCTCGACCAACACCTCACCCTGCATACAAACTTTTCAGTGGCCGGCGAAGGCGAAGTCGTTTCGCTCTACAACCCCGAACAAACCGAAGTAAGCTCACTCAACATACAATGCACAGGAATTGACCATAGCACCGGCTCCGTTCCCGATGCTTCCGAAAACATTCACACCTTTGCCACACCAACACCCGGCGAATCAAACAACGGCAGCCAATACTTCGATTCCTATCTGTTGCCTCCCCAATTTTCGCTCGCTTCCGGTTTATTCGATGCTCAGGTGGCGGTCTATATGAGCAATCCAAACCCACAGCAGTCAGTAATCCGCTACACAACCAACGGCGACAATCCCGGCCCTGAATCCCCCGTCTACGACGGAACCCCGGTCATATTCTATTTTTCGGGAGTCCTTAAAGCCTGTGCCTTCTCCGACGACATGCTGCCAAGCACCACCACCACCGCATCCTATTTAATCGGAATCAACCACACCACGCCCATCATATCGGTGGTTACCCAAAACACCAATTTATATGGCGACAACGGAATCTTCGACAACTGGTGGGCCGAATGGGAAAAGTCAGCTTACGCTGAATATTTCGACACCGCCAACAACCTGATTTTCTCACAACCTGTCGGTATGCAAATCGACGGGGGCTGGGGAGGCAGCCGTTCACATCCGCAACATTCCTTCAGGCTCGAACTCGACCATTCCGTGCTGGGTCAGGCACCGCTCGACTACCAATTAATCCCCGACCGTCCGCAACGCACAAAATACAGTAAGTTCTACCTGCGCAACGGAAGCAATCAGTTTCTCAACTTGCCCTACAAAGATGCCTTTCAGGTTACATCGCTGGGTGAGGGAACCCTCAATCACTATTCGGCAATGGAACCAGTATCGGTCTATATCAACGGGCAATACTTTGGCCTCTACGAATTAAGAGAGAAAATCGATGAAGAATATTTCGAAGTTTACGAAGATGCCGACGAAGATTCCCTCGACATTCTCACGGTGAGCGCCTGGTACAGCAGTGTGCTCAGGGCAACTGCAGGCTCTGTCGAAAACTTCTGGAACAGCTACGAAGCCTTTCTCAGTCTCGATCCCGCCCAGGAAGATTATGTTGCATCGGCCGACCACTATTTCGATATGAATTCTTATGCCGACTACATCATTGCCGAGGCCTACACCCACAACACCGACTGGCCGCAAAACAATATAAAAATGTACCGGTCCGAAAAAACCGGTTATAGATTCCGGTTCTGTATTATTGACCTTGAATTGTCGTTGCAGCCGGGTGGATGGAGCTCAGCCGGCGACAATCCCATTGATTACCTCTTCAGCCGCGATCCAAACAACCCCTACATTAATATCTGGCTGCGAAGCATTGAAAATGAACAGTTTAAAAACTATTTCATCAACCGCTTTGCCGATATGATGAACACGACCTACCTTTCGGAGAAACTACTGGAAAAAGAGCAGGAGATGTTTTCGAAAATGGCCGCCGAAATGCCAAAAGAATTTGCCCGCTGGGGAGATCCGGGTAATGTGGCGGGTCAAATGGCAGCCTTTGTCGAGAAACACAACATTCTACGATCGGAATACCAATCGAGAACCATGTTTGTAAGAGATTACATCACCAGCGGTTTTGATCTTGTAAAACAGGTCGAGGTAGGCTTGGATGTTATTCCCGAAAATGCCGGACGGTTAAAAATCAGCACAATAATTCCCGACTCATTGCCCTGGACAGGTGTGTATTTCGATGGAAATCCCGTAAGTCTCATTGCCATCCCCGAAAATGGCTATGAGTTTCTTTATTGGCAGACCAACGATGTGCTTACCGAACAAAATCCGGAAGATACCATTACCCTGAATATCTCGCAAAGCACTGAATTCATTGCTGTATTTGCGCAAACCGAAACTCAGGGCAAAATAGCAATCTCCGAAATAAACTACCATTCCGACAGCACACGCGATGCAGGCGACTGGGTGGAACTTCTCAATTTTGGTGATGGACAAATTGACATTTCCTATTGGAAATTTACCGACAGTACACTGTTTAATGAATTTGTTTTCCCCGATGGAACCCTTCTTCAACCCGGCGAAAGACTGGTGCTTTCTTCCGACCCCGGATTGTTTATTCAACAACATGGCAGCATCGATAACTTTTATGAAATCGAATTTGGTTTCAGTAATTCCGGAGAGCCATTAACGCTGATTGATGAAAACGGTTTTGCGTATCTGTCGATGCATTACACCGATAGTCTGCCCTGGCAGGAAGCCGCTGATGGTCACGGACGCACGCTCGAACTTCGCAACGACACACTGAATCCGGCCATCGCCCTTAATTGGTTTGCAGGTTGCATGGGTGGTTCCCCCGGGCAAGCCTATGTAGCATGTACCGAAGATATTATTTTCAATGAAATAAACTATAATTCCGATGCCGATGCCGATGCAGGCGATTGGGTTGAGTTGCACAATACCGGCGATGCCGACATCGATATTTCGGGTTGGACATTTCGCGACAGCGACGATACCCATAGTTTCGAAATCCCTGAAACAACGGTATTACATGCAGGAGCGTATCTGGTGCTCTTTGCTGATGAGGAAAAGTTTTCGGATAGATTCCCAGACGTAAACAATACAACGGGTCCGTTTGGCTTTGGCTTAAGTGGCTCTGGCGAAGTAATCAGGCTCTACGACAATAGCGGTAACATTTACCTTTCGCTTGTTTACAGTAATCTGTCACCCTGGCCACAGGGAGCGGCAGGAAATGGCTATACACTCGAGATACTCGATGAAAACGGTATTTTTTGCGATGGCGATAACTGGATAAATGGTTGCCTAGAGGGTTCGCCCGGAGTGGGTTTCGTTCCGCCATGCGGAAATTACATACACGAAAATACTTCATTAAATACCATATCGGTTTCGCCAAACCCGACTGATGGTAAATTCAGGCTCAATACTTCGAATCTGCAACCGGGCAGTTACTGGTTTACTTGTGCCAATGCCACGGGAAAAATAATTTTCAGCAGAACCCTGATTATTTCCGATCCGGCGGTATTTCCGGAATTCACCCTTGAAGGATTGCCCGAAGGAATGTACTATATAATGGTAATTTCGGGAAACCAAAAGTACGCAGCGAAGATTATCAGGCAATAAGATTCAGTTTTTTAGTACAGCAGGCCAACGGATTAATGTGAATATCCGGAACATAAAAATTCAGACCGCAACGTGATATGAATTAGTCTTTGGTATTATGCGAAACATAATTGCTTTGTCTTTTTTCTCCCCCTAATACCACGAGAAATACAAATCCAGAAAAGCCAGCCGTTGCGGAATCCATTCGTTCAGGTAGGCTTTTTCGTCTGCGGGGCTGATGTTCAGATGCCAAATACGGTTTTCTTCTTCAACCACCCCCGATAATTCAACGGTATCAATGGCAGCACCAAACAAACCCCTAAGCCGTTCTTCGGCGAAAACATCCTGCCGCAGTTCGAACCAGCGTTGTTTTGTTTTTTCACGGTACGAATCAGGGTTTAGCGCATACAGCCTGTCGTAGAGTTTATTACTGATAATTGCCGTATGTGCCACATGCGATCCATCCCAAAACAAGCCCCATGAGCCGTCAAGATCCCAGGGTATCATCCTGAATTTACCCTCGCGGGTGTAGCGCATCAGAAAAATATTTTTGCCACAGTTGTCGAATGCCGAGCTCAGGTTGAGGAAAAGAAAATAATCAATGCAATTATCCATGTCGATATACTCCCACACCTTGGCTACAAACTCTGCGTCGCTGCTTTCGACCACCAGGCGGCGCAAATCGCGAAGAGGTTCCCAGGCAATAAAAGCATCGGGGTCGGGATGTTTCTGTTCCCAGCCATCCCAATAAAACGACATAGGGAAATTCTCATTAGCAAATTCAAAAAGGGTTGCGCCATTGCCCCAGTCAACGGCCTTATACAGCACATCGTCGCTGCCCGACAAACCCAGCACCTCGCTGTTGAAGTTTTCGTTCAGGCTGTATAAGCCCTGATGCTGCAGGTTTCTGAAAAGTTCTACCGCTTGTCCCTGTATGGCCTGATGCGTTGTGCTTATCCCCATACCGGCCCATACCCCGAACGATACCCTGTTTCTCACCCTTGCAGGGTCGATAAATGCGGCGTCGAGAATCCATGTATAATTCGGCCGGTTTCCGGTAAGGCACACATTTTTATACACCTTAATATCCTGATTTTCGAGTGTATTAAACCCGTAGCATTTTTTGGGGAAGAGCTGCGAGGTAGCCCCCCGGTATTCAATGCCAATATAGCCCCGATAGCTGGGTTTTTCAGGCTCGGGATAGGCAATTTCGATAAATGCCGGCATTTTTGGGTCGTCGCTCACTTCAAACTGGCTGCTTATGCAGACAATGGGTAGCGGTGTGAACATCAGTCCTGCATCTATCGTATCATTACCGGCAATCAGCCTCAGCGCATATTCCTGCTTATAAGCAACATCGCCAAGAACCAGCGTATCACCATTTTTGATTTCGTTGGTTCCTACAAATAGCCTGACATAAGGACTCAGTGTTACTACCGGCATAAAGTTGTTGCATGCTTCTTTTGTAAGACTGTAGCGCAGGCTGTGGCTGTTTTCGTCGTAAAAACATGCTTTTCCGTTCAGCACCAGCAGTGCTTCGATGCGTTGGTTATCGTCAGGGTTTGCTGTAAGCCTGATATCTTCGCGATAGCATCCGCTGCAAAAAATCAGCAGGATGCACACACCGAAACCTATGATTCCACGGGTTTTCATCGTTTCCATGTAAAAACATACGAAACCGCCACAAATCCGAAGCTTAATGGCCGCTCTTTATTGAGTTCCTGTTCCATGCCCAGCGAGAGCTCTATTACACCCGTGCCCAGATTGATGTCGTCGCCGGCAAAAAAGCGTAACTTGCCGAAATAGGGTTCCCTGAATTGCTTCAGTGTACGGAATGCTTCGCCGCTTACAAAAAACGTATGCCGTTGACTGTGCAGATATTCTATCTTCAGCCGGTGACGGAAATCCATGGTGTTGTAGTCGTTTACCCCGGTCGAATCGAGTTGGTTGGCATATTCCTTTTGAAACCGGAGCCGATAGCCTATCCTGAATTTTTCTGTCAGACGTCCCCGGTAGCCAATATCACCGTGGTAGCGCAGGTCGTGCCCGAGACTTCCATCACGGTGAATGTTGTAGGTGTATCGAAAACCTCCACCCAGTGCAAAATTTCGGTTAATCCGGTAGCTCAACCCAAGTTCACTGATATAATCATCCACACGGCTTGCATTATGGTAAAGTCTCACTTCCTGCCCGAAATCCAACTCCAGTTTACCGGTAAGCTTACGCTCAAGGCCGGCAGCAAACCATATTCCGGCATCACGGGTAACGTCAACCTGCTGGGCGTGAGCTATCAACCCGTTCAGCATTAAAAGCGCTATCGTAATCAGTTGCCTCATTTGCGACGCCGTCTCATAAATTCGGAGCAGGTAATGGCTGTAGCCACCGACACATTCAGCGATTCGGCATGTACGGGCGATAACGAGAAACTCGGGATATACAATTTGTGCGTGATGCGTTGTTCAATCTGCGGGTTTATTCCCTTTCCCTCGTTGCCCATTACAACAAAGCCTCCCGAGGGGAGTTCGGTTTCGTAAATATTGTCTCCTTCCAGAAAAGTGCCATACACAGCATGGCCAGTAACTGAACGGTAATTCTCAATTTCATCATCAAGCTGACTATAAAAAACATGCACACGTAAAAAAGCCCCCATACTTGCCTGAATGGTTTTTGGGTTGAAGAGGTCGGCGCAACCAATAGAACAAATCAGGTTGGTGATGCCGAACCAGTCGCAAATCCTGATTATGGTGCCCAGATTTCCCGGATCCTGAATTTCGTCGAGACCCAGATACAAGTCCTGTGCATTGTAAACCGGTTTAACCAGCCCGGGCATGTGCACCACCGCCAGCACCGGCGACGGAGTGCTCAGGCTGCTTATTTTCGCCATGGCTGCTTCGGGTGTTTCTACAATTTTCGACAGATGTTGGTTTGCCAAACCGGGGTGCGATTCAATCCAGGCGCGACTTGCCATAATGTAGGCAATCTGCATCGGAGAAGCGAGAAGTTCGTTCACAATTTTTTCTCCTTCGGCAACAAACAGCTTCCCGGACTGGCGGTGTTTCTTCAGCTTCAGCGAGTTAACAAACGATATTTGGGCTTTGCTTATCATGGGACTATTCTGTGCAAAGGTAGGGTTTAATCTTGCGGAAAACATCTTCGCTCAGCACTTTTTGTTTCAGCAGCTCGTCGGTATGCTGAATTTTTCCGACCATTTCGCGATAACTCAGTATGGCGGTTGTTTCGGCTTTTTCGAGGTAGGGATGCGAAATCAGCGTTTTATAGTCAGCTGTATTCACATTAATACAATTGACTTTGCCAGGGTCGGCCATCACCTGTTGTGTAAGCGACTGATACAGCTCGTCGCTCATTCCGTAAACTTCTTTTAGTTGCACCACATTTACAAATCCGCCCAGTTTTGTCCGGTAACTGATTATGCGGTTGGCATACGCTTCGCCAATACCCTTAAGTGCATCGAGGTCCGACAGTGTGGCCGTATTCAGTTCGAGCAGCGCTTTTTCGGGTGTTGCAGCAAATTGGGTTGTAATTTTTATGTATGGTTCAATTTTCTGATAGCACAGACTGTCGAATCCGTAAATATTCAGCAGGTCGGTTTTGTTGCGGAATTGCCCGCCTTTTTCGCGATAACGCACAATGTTGGAGGCTACGTAGTTCCTGACACCCATCTTTTTGAAATCGTCAGCTGTAGCAGTGTTGGGGTCAAATTCGAAATACACGGGTCTGGCTTCTTCGCGGCTTTGATAATTCTTGTCTTCGTTTTCGGGAAAAACCAGAAAGGGCTCTAATCTTTCGAACAGTTCAGTGTCGAGGCCATACATGCGGGCCAGATCGGCTGGTTTCCTGAATTTCCCGCCTTTATTGCGGTAGTTTACGATGTTGCCAGCAACCTTCGGCGGAATGCCCAGTGCAATCAGTTCTTCCTTACTGGCCAGATTCGGATCGAAAAAATACAGTTCAACCGGTTGTGCAACAGAGTCGCTTTTAACGGTTTCCATCAGTTTATCAATTTCTTTTTCGTAATCCGAAAAGTTGTACGGGCTGGCCACCCTTATATGATAAATGATGGCATTCGCCACAATACTCATAACAATGAGTACCGAAAGAACAAGAATTCCTCTTTTCTCGCGTCGCGAAAACCCGAAAGTATCGTCGAACCAGGCCATAAATACTCTTGTTGTTTTAATCAACATGAATATGCAAAGTAAGTATTCATTCAGTACAAAAAAAGCCTTTTACAGTAATATTTTATCAATGACATTTATTAAAATGCAGATTTGTGAATTTAAAAGGATAAAAAAAAAGTGAAATATTTGTTGTTTTGGTAAAATTAATTTATATTTGTTGAGCATTGTGTTTATTTAGTGAATTAAAATTGAGAAATTATGGCAAAGATTAAACTCGATTCGATGGATAAGAAGATTTTGGACATTCTTATCAAAAACTCGAAAACCTCAGTGGTAGATATTGCCAAAAAGTGTAAAATTTCGGCAGCCGCCATTCACAAACGAATCAATAAACTCGAGGAAGTCGGGGTGATTGGTGGTTACCGCCTGATTGTTAACCCTGTTGTTCTCGATTTTAAAACACAGGCTTTTATTGGTATTATTCTCGAAAGAGCCAATATGTTTGCCGGTGTAACCGAAAAAATGCGTGAAATTCCGGAAGTGGTCGAATTGCATTTCACCACCGGTCAGTATGGAATTCTGGCAAAAGCCTATTGCCGCGATAATAAGCATTTGCAGGATGTTCTGGTGAAAATTCACAACATCAACGGGGTTTCGAATACCGACACCATGATCAGTATCGAGCAGCTTATCGACAGAAGTATTCCGCTGTAGGTGACTAGGTAAACGCTAATTCGTGGAGTTTGTTAAAGCTTTTTGAGGCCCATCTGCATTATGGGTAATCAATTTTATTTTCATTATGATGTTATATTCAACCATCATATTGAATAATTCAAGGAAATATCTATTTTTGATTGTCAACCATTGAATGAATGCAAAAGAAAGAAAGCCGGCTGTTTTATATTGATGTGGTGCGTGGACTGGCCATCTTTATTATGTTGCTGGCCAACGCGGCTCCGTATCTTCTCGAGGAGCCTTATCCGTTTTGGTTCCGTTTGATGAGTTCTCTGGCAGCGCCCGTTTTTGTGTCACTAACGGGTTTTATGCTTGGGAAACGAAGCGATTCCCTGACATTTCGTAAAACCCTGCTTAGGGGTCTGCTGATACTGACTACAGCCGTTGCCATTGATATTCTCATTTGGGACACCTTGCCATTTGCCACATTCGATGTGTTGTATGTGATAGGTTTTTCGGTATTGATTTCCCCGCTGTTTCCCCGGCTCGGTCGATGGAGTCTCGTTGTGCTTACCGCATTATTTTTTGTGATTGCTTTTGCATTACAATTTGCCATGGATTACACTGCCCGTGAATTGACATATCCGTTTTCGTGGTCGGCCCTTCCGGTAATTTTAAAGTCGTCGAGGGCTTTGTTCCTTGATGGTTGGTTCCCCTTATTCCCCTGGATGGGCATTTTTCTGGCCGGATTGTATACCGGTAAGTTCGGTTTTCTGGTAAAATCGTTAACCAAAAAATGGGTATTTGCTGCTGCCATTGTTGTTTTTGCATTGGGATCTTACGTGCTTTACTTGCAGGACAGACCCTTGCGGGAAGGATACGGAGAGTTGTTTTATCCTGCCGACGTATTTTTCTGCACTACTGCACTGGCTTTTTTAACACTGTTTGTGATTGCAGCAGTTAAAATCAAGGGGAAAGTTTTTAATCCACTGGCTTGGCTGGGGCGCAGCAGCTTGTTTTTTTATATGCTGCACCTTGTGGTTATTGCTTTTTTTATCGAAAAAGTACTGGTTTTGTTTCAGGGCAATTTTATTGTTGTCTATGGTATTTTCATTTTCACGATGGGTATCGTGGGTTGGTTGATGCACCGCTTTAAAAAAACACGCTTATGGCAAAAACTACCTTATGTATTGCGCTTCTGGCTGGGTTCCTGATACTGGGTTCCGGGCAGGTATCTGCCCAAAAGGATACGGTTATAGTGGGCGCATTTGTGAATTCAATTCATGATTTCGATTTTGCTGACCGCAGTTATAAAATTGATTTCTGGCTGTGGCTGTTGTACGAAAATCCCGAATTGGAATTTGAAAATTCTATTGAGTTGAAACCCACCAAAGAAGCCTCGCTCGATAACCCGATATACGACGAAACGGGCGGTTTGCAATGGCTTAGCCTGAAGGCACTGGCTACTATGAGCATCGATTGGGACCTGCGCCGCTATCCATTCGACAGCCAACAGTTGCATTTCTTAATCGAGTCGGCCGATGCCGATACCAGTACTATGGTTTTTGTTCCCGATGTGGAAAACACCAAAATAGATCCGAATTTCAAGCTGTCGGAGTGGAACATCACCAATGTGAGTTTTACCTCGGAGGTATCAACCTATGCAACCACCTATGGCGATCAGGAACTCACCGGCGAAAGCTCTTATCCGGCAGTGAAAATGACGATAGACCTTACCCGCAAAAACTCCTGGCTGACATTATTTAAATTGATTACCGGGGTGTTGGTGGCATTTTTTATTTCGAGCCTCGTATTTCTGATAAAACCATCCAATGTCGATCCGCGGTTCGGCCTCTGCGTGGGTGGCTTATTTGCAGCCATCGGTAATAAATATATCATCGAAGGCATTGTACCCAGCACCAATTCGGTTACCATGCTCGACAGTGTTCACAATCTGACCTATGTAATGATTCTGGTAATTATTATCATTTCGATTATTTCGTTGAAGCTATTTGAAAAAGAAACTGAGAAGTCGGTTAAACTTTCGCAGAAAATCGATAAGTACAGTTTGTTGATTATTGTAACGGTGTACGTTATTTCGGTGTCGTTACTAATTTATAACGGAGTCACGGGAGGCTGATGTTGATTATGAGAAGTGTCCGTCTGATATTATTACTAACCGTTGTTTTGACGATTTCTGGTTTCGATATAATGGCACAGTTTACTCAGTTGAACTATGTGGATATTGGCAACAATTATGTGCAGAACAGGGTCTATTTCGAAGCGGCTTCCTCCAGTGCTATTCAGGTCGAGAATATAGGTGTTGACGCAGGAATTTTATTTACTACCTCGTTTGCCGATAATAGTCTGAAGTCTTTATTTGCTGGTGTTCACTACGATTTTACACTTTGGAAGCGGCCTTTACGTCTTGATGTAATGTATCTGCACGGGTTTGTTACCGATTATGTAAAGGAAATGCAGGCAGCAATTTGGTTGAGTTACCGTAAA